>NZ_LZJG01000339.1:0-40446 GCF_001667785.1 Mycobacterium sp. E3247
CTCTGCCGGGTACTTCAGCCAGCGGAGACGACCGTACTCAGGCCTCCTGACGAAATCTAACCCGACCCCCTGGTTAAGGGGACAAAGTCCCAGCATGAGCCCGGCGTGTGGCCCGAAAAAGCAGGCCGTCGGGCATCGTGGGCGCCGGGCGCGCCCCGCGGTGCGGGGGCGGCGGTGTGGCCACCTCGAACCCCCACGCCACCGCTCTGACCTGGGGTTTTAGCGCGACGGACCGCTGCGGGGCCGCTGCGGGGGCGGCTGGAAACGACGCCGGAGGCGCGCCGAAACGCCTCGTGCGGGGGGTCACGCATTTTTCGTCGCGTGTCGCGCGTGTCGCGCCGCGCCGACCGGCCGGGCGCGATCACGCGTGGATTGCTGGTACGACAGCCAGCTAACACTCGCGGAGTTAGGATCTAGCGGTGTCGAACCTGCGGATCCGTCAGGCCGCTGAGCTGCTCGGGGTCAGCGACGACACTGTCCGGCGATGGATCAACCAGGGATCGTTGACGGTCGGGCAGGACGCGGCCGGCCGCAAGGTCATCGCCAGCGAGGACCTGGCCCGGTTCTCCCGGACCAACGCCCCCACCCCGCCGCCCGACCCGCTGAGCATCGGCAGCTCGGCCCGCAACCGCTTCGTCGGGCTGGTCACAAAGGTCACCAGCGACAAGGTGATGACCCAGGTGGAGATGCAGTGCGGCCCGTTCACCGTCGTGTCGCTGATGAGCACCGAGGCGGCCGAGGAGCTGCAGCTGCGGCCCGGCAGTGTGGCGGTCGCGGTCGTCAAGGCCACCACGGTGATCGTGGAGACCGCCCGGCCCAGCTCGGCGGCCGCATCGGACTGACCCGCCTCTACGGCGCTCCCAGATAGGCGACGGCGTCCAGCATCCGCTCGCCGGCCGCCCGCAGTTCGGCCACCCCCGGCCCGGCACGCAGCACCTCGCGGGCCACCGCGGGCAGCAGCTGGCCGGGATCCGCCCCGCCCAGCCCGGCGAGCGCCTCGGGCCGTCCGCCCTGCACACCCAGGCCCGGCACCAGCACCGGCCCGCCCAGCGCGCTCAGATCGGGGGCCTGCAGGACGGTCGCGCCCACCACCACGCCGACATATCCGGGACCGGACGGCGTGGCGGACTTGTTCACCACCGCCGCCTGGTCGACGACCAGCTGGGCCACCGTGCGGCCGTCGAACGCGGCGCGCTGCACGGTCGCGCCCTCGGGGTTGGAAGTGGCGGCCAGCACGAACACGCCCCGATCGTGCGCGGCGGCGGCCTCGAGCAGCGGCCGCAGCGAGCCGAACCCGAGGTATGGCGAGGCGGTCACGGCGTCGGCGGCCAGCGGCGAGTCACCCGCCCAGGCGGCGGCGTACGCCGCCATCGTCGTGCCGATGTCGCCGCGCTTGGCGTCGGCCAGCACCAGCACCCCGACCGAACGCAGCGCCGCGATCGTGCGTTCCAGCACCGCGAACCCGGCGGCGCCGTAGGACTCGAAGAACGCCACCTGCGGCTTGACGACGGCGAAACCGGAGAACGCCTCGACACAGATGTCGCAGAACTTGGCCAGCCCGTCGGCGGCCGCCGGCAAATCCCAGGCGCGTAGCAGCTCGGGGTGCGGGTCGATCCCCACACACAGCGGGCCGCGCTGCGCTTTGGCCTCGGCCAGCCGCCGGCCGAAGCCCGTCACCGGGCGCCTTCGCCGGGCGCGGCGCCCTGCCCCATCAGGCTGTGCAGCTCCTGCAGGGACCGGACGCCGATGTCGCCGCGGATACCGGCCTCGATGCCCTGGATGGCGGCGGACGCGCCCTGCACGGTGGTGACGCAGGGGATGTTGACCGACACCGCGGCCGAACGGATCTCGTAGCCGTCGATACGCGGGCCGGAATTGCCGTACGGCGTGTTGATCACCATGTCGACTTCGCCGGCCTTGATCGCGTCGACGGCGGACACGGCCGGGCGGCCCGGCTGCGGCGGCTCGAAGTGCTTGCGGACCTCGTCGCAGGGAATCCCGTTGCGGCGCAACATCTCCGCGGTGCCCTCGGTGGCCAGCACACGGAAGCCCAGATCGGCCAGGCGCTTGACGGGGAACACCAGCGACCGCTTGTCCCGGTTGGCGACGGAGACGAACACGGTGCCCTCGGCCGGCAGCGAACCGTAGGCGGCGGTCTGGCTCTTGGCGAAGGCGGTGCCGAAGTCGCGGTCGATGCCCATCACCTCACCGGTCGATTTCATCTCCGGGCCGAGCAGGGAATCGATGGCGGCGCCGTCGGCCCGCCGGAAGCGGTGGAACGGCAGCACCGCCTCCTTGACCGCGATCGGGGCGTTCTGGACCGCGTGGGCGCCGTCCCCGGACGCCGCCAGCATGCCCTCGGCGCGGAGCTGGGGAATGGTGGCGCCCAACATGATCCGGGCGCACGCCTTGGCGAGCGGGATCGCGGTGGCCTTGGAGACGAAGGGAACGGTGCGGCTGGCCCTCGGGTTGGCCTCCAGGACGTAGAGCACGTCGTCCTTCAGCGCGTACTGCACGTTGAGCAGGCCGATCACCCCGATGCCGTGCGCGATGGCCTCGGTCGCGCGGCGCACCTTCTCGATGTCGCTGCGGCCCAGCGTGACGGGCGGTAGCGCGCACGCCGAGTCGCCGGAGTGGATGCCGGCCTCCTCGATGTGCTCCATGATGCCGCCGATGTAGACCTCGGTGCCGTCGCACAGGGCGTCGACGTCGATCTCCACCGCGTCCTCGAGGAAGCGATCCACCAGCACCGGGTGTTCGGGCGAGAGCTCGGTGGCGCGGGTGATGTAGCCCTCCAGTGTCTCCTCGTCGTAGACGATCTCCATCCCTCGGCCGCCCAGGACGTACGACGGCCGCACCAGCACCGGGTAGCCGATGTCCTCGGCGATCCGGCGGGCCTGCGCGAAAGTGGTTGCCATGCCGTATTTCGGCGCCGGCAATCCGGCGCCGGTCAGCACGTCACCGAAGGCGCCGCGGTCCTCGGCCAGGTCGATCGCCTCCGGCGGCGTGCCCACGATCGGGACTCCGGCGTCGGCCAGGCGCTGCGCCAACCCGAGCGGGGTCTGGCCGCCCAGCTGCACGATGACGCCGACCACCCCGGGCCCGTCACCCCCCGACTGCTGTTCGGCGTGGAACACCTCCAGGACGTCCTCGAAGGTCAGCGGCTCGAAGTACAGCCGGTCGGCGGTGTCGTAGTCGGTGGACACCGTCTCCGGGTTGCAGTTGACCATGACGGTCTCGAAACCGGCCTGGCTCAACGTGGTTGCCGCGTGCACGCAGCTGTAGTCGAATTCGATGCCCTGGCCGATGCGGTTGGGCCCGGATCCCAGGATCAGCACCTTGGGCCGCTCGGCCTGCGGGGCCACCTCCGTCTCGGCCGCCGGGTCGAGCTCATAGCTGCTGTAGTGATAGGGCGTCTTGGCATCGAACTCCGCCGCGCAGGTGTCCACCGTCTTGTACACCGGGTGGATGCCCAGCCGCTCGCGCAGCGAGCGCACCCCGTTCTCCCCCGCCAATTCGGGCCGCAGGGCGGCGATCTGGCGGTCCGACAGCCCGCTGTGCTTGGCCCGCCGCAGCAGGTCGGTGTCCAGCACCGGGGCGTCGACCAGCTCCGCGCGCAGCGTGCCCAGCTCGCCGATCTGGGCGACGAACCACGGGTCGACGCCGCTGGCCTCGGCGACCTGCTCGATCGAGGCGCCCAGCCGCAGCGCCAGCTCGATGTCGTAGAGCCGGCCCTCGGTCGGGGTCCGTAGCCGGTCGAGCACCTCGCCGACGTTGCAGTCCGGGCCGTCCGGCTTGGTCCAGAACCCGGCGCGGGTGGTCTCCAGAGACCGCATCACCTTGCCGAGCGCCTCGATGAAGTTGCGGCCCAACGACATCGCCTCGCCGACGGACTTCATCGTGGTGGTCAGGGTGGGGTCCGCCCCGGGGAACTTCTCGAACGCGAACCGCGGCGCCTTGACGACGACGTAGTCGAGGGTGGGTTCGAAGCAGGCCGGCGTTTCCTTGGTGATGTCGTTGACGATCTCGTCGAGGGTGTACCCGATGGCCAGCTTGGCGGCGATCTTGGCGATCGGGAAGCCGGTGGCCTTGGAGGCCAGCGCGCTGGACCGCGACACCCGCGGGTTCATCTCGATGACGATCAGCCGGCCGTCGCTCGGGTTGACGGCGAACTGGATGTTGCAGCCGCCGGTGTCGACCCCGACCTCGCGCAGGATCGCGATGCCCAGGTCCCGCATCCGCTGGTATTCCCGGTCGGTCAGCGTCATGGCCGGCGCGACGGTGACCGAGTCGCCGGTGTGCACGCCCATCGGGTCGACGTTCTCGATCGAGCAGACCACGACGACGTTGTCGTTGCCGTCGCGCATCAGCTCGAGCTCGAATTCCTTCCAGCCGTAGATGGATTCCTCGATCAGCACGTTGGCGCTGGGGCTTTCGGCCAGGCCGGCGCCGGCCATCCGGTCGACCTCCTCGACGGATCGCGCCATGCCCGAGCCCAGCCCGCCCATGGTGAAGCTGGGCCGCACCACCACCGGAAGACCGAGTTCCTCGACCGTCTCGCGGACCTCTTCCATGGTGAAACACACTCGGCTGCGGGCGGATTCACCGCCGACCTTGGCGACGATGTCCTTGAACATCTGCCGGTCCTCGCCGCGCTGGATGGCGTCGATGTCGGCCCCGATGAGCTCGACCCCGTGGCGCTCGAGCGCGCCGTTCTGATACAGCGCGACCGCGGTGTTGAGCGCGGTCTGCCCGCCCAGCGTGGCCAGCAGCGCGTCGATCTTGTTGCCGCGCTCGGCCTGTTGCGCGATCACCCGCTCCACGAAGGCCGGGGTGATGGGCTCGACGTAGGTGTGGTCGGCGTACTCGGGGTCGGTCATGATGGTCGCCGGGTTGGAGTTGATCAGGCTGACCTGCAGCCCCTCCGCTCGCAGCACCCGGCAGGCCTGGGTGCCCGAGTAGTCGAATTCGGCCGCCTGGCCGATGACGATCGGCCCCGAGCCGATCACCAGCACGTGGTTGAGATCGCTGCGCCGCGGCACTAGCGCCCTCCTTCTTTCTTGGCGCGAGCGACCGCGTTTGTACACCGTTTACGGCGTGTCGCCGTACAAACACGGTCGCTCGCGGTCATCTCTCACCGGCCATCAGCTCGATGAATTGATCGAACAGGTATTCCGCGTCGTGTGGGCCGGCGGCGGCCTCCGGGTGGTACTGCACCGAGAACGCCCGCCCGTCGGCGAGTTTGACGCCCTCGACCACCCCGTCGTTGGCGCATGTGTGGCTGACGACGGCGGGCCCGAACGGCGTGTCGAAGGATTGACCCGCCTCGCCTTCCAGCGCGAAACCGTGGTTCTGCGCGGTCACCGCCACCCGACCGGTGGCGTGGTCCATGACGGGGATATTGATCCCGCGGTGGCCGAAGACCATCTTGTAGGTGGACAGGCCCAGTGCCCGGCCCAGGATCTGGTTGCCGAAGCAGATGCCGAACAACGGGATTCCGGCGCCCAGCACCTCGCGGGTGAGCGCGACGACGTGGTCGGCGGTGGCGGGGTCACCGGGGCCGTTGGACAAGAACACGCCGTCGGGTGCGATGTCGGCGATCTGTTCGAAGCTCGTCGACGACGGCAGCACGTGGCTGCGGACTCCCCGGCGGGCGAAGTTGCGCGGGGTGTTGGTCTTGATGCCCAGGTCCAGCGCCACCACCGTAAACCGTTGCGCCCCGTCGGGTTCCACGATGTAGGGCTCCGCGGTGCTGACCTCGCCGGCGAGGTCGGCACCCAGCATCGACTGCTGCCCCCGCACCCGCTCCACCAACTCGTCTATGTTCAAAGGGTCGGCCAGCGCCTCGCCGGAGAACACCCCCGCCTTCATGGAGCCGCGGGTGCGCAGGTGGCGCACCACCGCCCGGGTGTCGATGCCGGCGATCCCGACGATGTGCTGGCGCACCAGCTCGTCCTCCAGGGTTCCCGTGGCGCGCCAGTTCGACGCCCGCGGGGACGGGTCGCGCACCGCGTAGCCGGCGACCCAGATCTTGTCGCCGCGACTTTCGGCGTCCTCGGTGTTCCAGCCGGTGTTGCCGATCTGTGGCGCGGTGGCCACCACGATCTGCCGGTGATAACTGGGATCGGTCAGCGTCTCCTGGTAGCCGGACATGCCGGTGGAAAACACGGCCTCGCCGAGGGTTTGGCCGACCTGGCCGAACGGCGTGCCGGTGAAGACGCGCCCGTCCTCGAGTACCAGAACTGCTTTTGTCGTCACGCTACTTCCTCTTTGAGCCAGTCGGTGTATTCGTCGCGGTGGTTGGCCCGAAAGCCGGTGTCGATCTCGACTCCCGACGGCAGCCGCCACCGAATCGCCAGAATCCCGATCCGGGCTACGGCCCGGCCGCCCATCCCGCGCTCCATGCGGATATGCGTGATCGAGTCGCGTGGAATCCAAAGCGGTTGGGCGCGTAGGCGTTCCACCATGATACCGCTCGAATAGCGGGTCAGCACCGCCTTGCTCCGGTACCCCAGATCGCCGACGGCGATCCGCTCGTTCCAGCCCGGGGCCATCATCGACCCGCAATAGTGGCCTTGGGTGGTGATCGTCGCCGCACCCACCTGGTCGGGCACGTCGGGCAGCCGGCCGATCAGTTCGGCCTGCCGCTGCGAGCGGCGCCGCCAGCTGCGCATCATCAGCTGGATCACCACCGCGATCACCACCACCAGCACGGCCGCGAAGATCAGCGACCCCACCAGCGTGCCCGAATTCATGCCGGGCACTTCCCGTCTCGAGCCGTGACCTTCCCGCGCAGCAGGGTCGCCGTGACGGTGGCGGGCAGGGCCATCGACTCGAAGGGCGTGTTGGCCGACCGGCTGGCCAGGTCGGACCCGGCGACGGTCCAGGTGGCGTCGGGGTCCACCACCGTCAGGTTGGCCGGCTCCCCCACCTCCAGCGGGCGGCCGTGATCGGGCAGTCCGACGATGCGCGCCGGGTTTTCGCTCATCACCCGGGCGACGTCCCGCCACGTCAACAGCCCGGGCGCCACCATGGTGTGCACCACGACCGACAGCGCGGTCTGCAGGCCCAGCATGCCGGGACGCGCCGCCGCGAACTCCACGCACTTCTCGTGCTCGGCGTGCGGCGCATGGTCGGTGGCCACACAGTCGATGACGCCGTCGGCCAGGGCCTGGCGCAACGCCACAGCGTCGGCGGCCTCGCGCAGCGGCGGGTTGACGCGATTGCGCCCGTCGTAGCTGGCCAGCCTGCTGTCGTCCAGCAGCAGGTGGTGCGGGGTGACCTCGGCGGTGATCGAGATCCCTTGCCCCTTGGCCCATTTCAGCAGCTCGACGGTTCCCGCGGTGGAGGCGTGGCAGATGTGGACGCGGGCGCCGGCGTCGCGCGCCAGCAACGCATCCCGGGCGACGATGGACTCCTCGGCGGCCCGGGGCCAGCCCGAGAGGCCCAGCCGGGCGGCGGTGGGTCCCTCGTGCGCGACGGCGCCGACGGTCAGCCGGGGCTCCTCGGCGTGCTGGGCGATCAGCACGCCCAGGCCCGTGGCGTATTCCAGCGCGCGGCGCATCACCAGCGGGTCGTGTACGCAGACACCGTCGTCGGAGAACATCCGAACCTGCGCGGCCCCGGCCGCCATCATGCCCATCTCGGTGAGTTCGGTGCCGGCCAATCCGACGGTGACGGCGCCGACGGGGTGCACGTCGACCAAGCCGACCTGCTGGCCGCGGTGCCAGACGTGGTCGGTGACCACCGGGCTGTCGGCGACGGGATTGGTGTTGGCCATCGCGAACACGGCGGTATATCCGCCGAGAGCCGCTGCGGCCGAGCCCGTTTCGATGTCCTCGGCGTATTCTCGGCCCGGCTCGCGCAGGTGGGTGTGCAGGTCGACGAAGCCGGGCAGCAGCACCTGGCCCGTCGCATCGATGACGTCGGCCGTATCCGGGATGGCAAGGCCCGGGCCGATGTCGGCGATCTGGCCGTCATCGACCAGCACGTCGACCCGGTCGCCCTCGCCGTACAACCGGACCCCGCGGATCAGCACGCTCACGCCGCCCCCTCTTTTCCGGCGGATTCCGCACCCACCAGCACGTGGAACAGCACGGCCATCCGCACGTGCACGCCGTTGGAAACCTGTTGCAGCACGGCCGATTGCGACGAATCCGCCACCGACGACGCGATCTCCATGCCGCGCAGCATCGGACCCGGGTGCAGCACCACGGCGTGGCCGGGCAGCATGGCCTGGCGGCGATCGGAAAGCCCGTAGCGGGAGGAGTATTCGCGCACCGACGGGAAGAAGCCGCCGTTCATCCGTTCGGCCTGCACCCGCAGCATCAGCACCGCGTCGGCGGCGGGTAGCTCGGCGTCGAAGTCGCCCGAGACGGTGACCGGCCAGGAGTCGACCCCGGCCGGCAGCAGCGTCGGCGGCGCGACCAGCACCACCTCCGCGCCCAGGGTGTTCAGCAGCATGACGTTGGAGCGGGCGACCCGGCTGTGCAGGATGTCGCCGACGATCACGACGCGCCGGCCCTCGATACCGCCGAGGCGCTGGCGGATGGTGAGCGCGTCCAGCAGCGCCTGCGTCGGGTGCTCGTGCGTGCCGTCGCCGGCGTTGATCACCGAGGGGCCGGAGTCGTTGCCGGCGCACGTCCAGTCGGCCAGCAGGTGGGCGGCACCCGAGGCCGGATGGCGGATGATCAGCGCGTCGGCGCCGGCCGCCCGCAGCGTCAGCGCGGTGTCGCGCAGCGACTCGCCCTTGCCCACCGACGACCCGGCGGCGCTGACGTTGATGACGTCGGCGCTCATCCACTTGCCGGCCACCTCGAACGACACCCGGGTGCGGGTGGAGTTCTCGTAGAACATCGTGATCACGGTGCGGCCGCGCAGGGTCGGCAGCTTCTTCACCTCGCGGCCCACCAGCGCCTCGGCGAACCGGTCCGCGTCGTCGAGGATGGCGATGGCCTCGTCGCGGGTCAGGTCGCCGGCGGCCAGCAGGTGGCGCGTCATCGCGAGATCACCAC
The DNA here is from genome assembly GCF_001667785.1 of Mycobacterium sp. E3247. Lineage (NCBI taxonomy): Bacteria > Bacillati > Actinomycetota > Actinomycetes > Mycobacteriales > Mycobacteriaceae > Mycobacterium > Mycobacterium sp. E3247. Next base: position 9,015 of record NZ_LZJG01000339.1, read on the forward strand.
CCCGTCGCGCCCGTCCTGCTCGCTGAGCAGTACGTGCACGCTCTCGCTGCGGGAGGTGGGGACGTTCTTGCCGACGTAGTCGGCGCGCAGCGGCAGCTCGCGGTGGCCGCGGTCGACCAGCACCGCCAGCTGCACCACCCGCGGGCGGCCGACGTCGCGCAGGGCGTCCAGCGCCGAGCGGACCGAGCGACCGGAGTAGAGCACGTCGTCGATGAGGATGACCAGCGCGTCGTCGATGCCGCCCGCCGGGATCGAGGTGACCTCGAGCGGTCGCGGCGGTTTCTGCATCAGGTCGTCGCGATACAGGGTGATGTCGAGGGCTCCGCAACCGACGTCGACCCCGCTGTATTCGGCGATGTTGGTGGCCAGCCGCCTGGCGAGGATCACGCCGCGGGTCGGGATTCCCAGCAGCACCACCCTGGGCGCGGACCGGCTCGCGTCATCTAACGCGGTCTTCTCGATGATCTGATGCGCGATACGGGAAATGGTGCGACTCACGTCGGCCGCCGACATCAACTCGCGGCCGGTGCCGGTGTCACCCGCTGCACCCATGCGAAACCCTGACCTCCTTCTCCGCCTCGCCGGACGGATCGTTAAAGGATGTCGACTGCCCGGCAGCGTAGCACTTCTTCGAAAGGACGCGGCGCGCGGCACGGGCCGTGACGTGCTCGATCACCCGCTGCGCCACTTGCGCCCCACGTGTCCCGGCTTGAGCGGACGCGGCCGCGCTACCCTGGCGAAAGTGACCGGCTCAGGCTTCTCCAGACTGCAGCAAATGGACTTCGACGCGCTCTATCGCGGCGAGAGCCCCGGCGAGGGCATCCCGCCGATGACGACACCGCCGTGGGACACCAAGGCGCCCAAGGACAACGTCATCGCCTGGCTTGGCGGGGGCTGGGTCCACGGTGACGTCCTGGACATCGGCTGCGGGCTCGGTGACAACGCCATCTACCTGGCGCTGAACGGGTTCCGGGTGACCGGGCTGGACATCTCGCCCACCGCCCTGGTCACCGCCGAGCGCCGGGCCGCCGATGCCGGCGTCGACATCACGTTCGCGGTGGCCGACTCCACCCAGCTGGCGGGCTACACCGACGCGTTCGACACCGTCATCGACAGCGGCATGTTCCACTGCCTCGACGACGACGGCAAGCGCAGCTACGCCGCCGCGGCGCACCGCGCCACCAGGCCGGGCGCCACGCTGTTGATCAGCTGCTTCTCCGACGCGAACGCCCCCGACGAACGGTGGCCCCGGCCGGCGGTGTCCGAGCAGACGCTGCGCGACGTCCTCGGCGGCGCGGGGTGGGACATCGAGTCGCTGGAGCCCGCCACAATGCGCCGCGAGGTGGACGGCGCACAGGTCGAGATGGCGTTCTGGTACGTCCGCGCCCAGCGCCGCTAGCTGCAGGGATACTGGCCGTTGAGCACGCAATTCGACGGCGGCGTGAAGGAACCGGTCACCACGCCTCTCATGCCACCCGTGGCCGAACCACCGGGCGCAATGCTGCGATTCCAATTCGCGGGGGTGAGCACGTAGTGGGTGCCCGATTGGGTGACGGTGCTGTTCCACGTGTGCAGGACGGATTGTCCGGCCGGCATGTCAAAGTCAATCCGCCAATCGGTTAGCGGCACCGTGCTCAGATTGGTGACGGTGAAGTTGGCGATGAAACCGGTCTGCCACGCGTGTTCCACCGACAACGTCGCCGCGGCCGCGGCCGCGTGAGCCACGGGCGCGACGGCGAGCCCCAGGGCAACGACGGATACCGACACCGTGATGTGAAGCGCTGTGCGCCAGCGCTTCACGCAATTGCTCAGTGCGGCCATAGCAACCAACACTAAAGCCGGACACGCGACGTCGGTCCTGGCATCGCGGGTAGCTGCCGTACCTTTGCTCAACCGAAACCGTCATGAAATTTTGGCCTTTGTCGCCGACGGAACGAGCGGGTAACGGCCCGGTTAACCGGCCGTGGTGAGAAGGCGATACGGTTCGGATCGTCATGAGCGAGGAGTTTTGGGTCAACCGCCGCGATGCCGGTGAGGCGGTGATCCTGGAGGTCAGCGGCGTCGTCGACATCATCACCGCGCCCTCGCTCGCCACGCATATCGACATCGCCCTGTCCGGCACGCCTGCGGTGCTCGTCATCGACCTCACCGAGGTCGATTTCCTGTCCTCGGCCGGCATCACCGTGCTGGTCGAGGTGCAGCGCCTGACCCAGGACAGCCCGACCTCGCTGCGGGTGGCGGCCGACGGCTCGGCAACCAGCCGGCCGCTGCGCATCGTGGGCCTCGACGAGTTCATCGAGCTGTATCCCACGGTGGACGAGGCGCTGGAGGGGCGCGAGTCCTAGTGTGACGTTCGCGCTCCCCGGGCACGCCGCTAACGTGATTCGGGTGAATCTCGACGTCAACGCGGGCTCCATCCGCGAAGTGTGCGATGCCGGCATGCTTGCCGGCGCGGTGACGATGGTCTGGCGGCGCGGAGAAGTGCTGCAGGTCAACGAAATCGGTTATCGGGACGTGGACGCGGGCCTGCCGATGCAGCGGGACACGCTGTTCCGGATCGCGTCGATGACCAAGCCGGTGACCGTCGCCGCGGTGATGAGCCTGGTCGACGAGGGCAAGCTGACGCTGAAAGACCCCGTCGTGCGCTGGGCCCCGGAGCTGGCCGACGTGCGGGTGCTCGACGAGCCGCACGGCCCGCTGGACCGGACGCATCCGGTGCAGCGCGCCATCCTGATCGAGGACCTGCTCACCCACACCAGCGGCCTGGCCTACAGCTTCTCGGTGTCCGGGCCGATCGCCAAGGCCTACATGCGGCTGCCGTTCAGTCAGGGTCCCGACACCTGGCTGGCCGAGCTGGCCAAGCTGCCGCTGGTGCATCAGCCCGGTGAGCGGCTCACCTACAGCCATTCCATCGACCTGCTGGGCGTCATCGCGGCGCGCATCGAGGGCAAGCCGTTCCACCAGGTTCTCGACGAGCGGGTGCTGGGCCCGGTGGGCATGCCGGACACCGGGTTCTTCGTCTCCCCCGAGGCGCGCCGCCGCGCCGCGACCATGTACCGGCTCGACGAGCAGGGCCAACTGCACCACGACGTGATGGGGCCGCCGCACATCAAGCCGCCCTCCTTCGCCAACGCGGGCGGGGGCCTGTGGTCCACCGCCGACGACTACCTGCGGTTCGTGCGGATGCTGCTCGGCGAGGGAACGATCGACGGTGTGCGGGTGCTGTCGGCCGAGTCGGCCCGCCTGATGCGGACCGACCGGCTGACCGACGAGCAGAAGCGCCACAACTTCCTGGGGGCGCCGTACTGGGTGGGCCGCGGCTTCGGGCTGAACGTGTCGGTGGTGACCGACCCGACAAGGAGCGCGCCGCTGTTCGGTCCGGGCGGGCTCGGAACCTTCAGCTGGCCGGGCGCCTACGGGACGTGGTGGCAGGCCGACCCGACCGCCGACCTGGTTCTGCTGTATCTGGTGCAGAACCTGCCCGACATGTCCGCCGACGTGGCCGCGGCCGTCGCCGGCAACACCTCGTTGGCGAAACTCCAATCGGTGCAACCGAAATTCGTTCGGCGCACTTATCAGGCGCTCGGCCTCTAGCACCGTGGCCGATTACCCACCCGACCGCATCACCGGTCCCCGGCTGGTGCTGCGCCGGCCCGTGCTCGACGACGCCGGCGCACTGTTTCAGCGCGTGGCCCGCGACCCCGAGGTGACCAAGTATCTGATGTGGGCGCCGCATCCCGACGTGGCGGCGACGCGGCGGGTGATCACCGAGAAACTCAACGCCACCCCCGACGACCGGACCTGGGTCATCGAGTTGCGGCACAGCGGCGAGATCGTCGGGTTGACCAGCTGCCGGCGTCCGGTGCCGCACTCCGTCGAGATCGGTTACTGCCTGGGCCGGCGGTGGTGGGGCAAGGGTTTGATGGCCGAGGTGCTCGACATGCTGCTGACCGCGCTCGACAGCGACCGGGCGGTGTATCGGGTGTGGGCCACGTGCAACGTCGACAACGAACGGTCGGCGCGGCTGCTGGAGCGCGCCGGTTTCGTCCTGGAAGGACGACTCGCCCGCCACGCCGTCTACCCCAACCTGGGCCCCGAGCCGCAGGACAGCCTGCTCTACGCCAGGATCCTGCGCTGAGCTTTTGAGTGTGCTGCCAGGGCGGTCATCGTCGGCGTGTCGCCGCCGTGCACGCACACCGGACGCCGTAAGCGCACACCCGATCGCCGGCTACCCGGCTTGGTCGAGCGCGCGGCGCGCGTAGGCCCGCACGTCGGCGTCGCCGTCCTTGAGCGCGATGCCGAGCGCGTCGCGGGCGGCGGGTTGAGCGGACCAGCGGATCAGGCTGAGCACGGCGGCCTTCCGCACGTCGAGGTGCGCGTCGTTCAACGCCTCGGCCAGCGCCGGCACCGCGACGTCGGCCGGCGCGCCCGACAGCGCCCGCGCCGCACCCTCCCGCACCTGCCACGCCGGCGCCCGCAACGCCGCTGCGACGGCGGCGATATCGCCCGCGCTGCAGCCTATTTCGCCCAACGCGGCCAGCGCGGCGGCGCGCACCAGCGGGTCGGGGTCGCCGAGCAGCGCGCTGACGGCCTCGCCGCCGCCGCGCAGCGTGCCCAGGCCGGCGGCCGCGGCGATCCGGACCTCCCGGTTGTCGTCACCCGTCGCGGTGACCACACCGGCCACGTCGTCGACCGACACCAGCGCCCGCACGGCCTCGATGCGCACCCGGTGGTCGGGATCTTCCAGCGCGCGGCGGTAGTCCCCGGCGTCGCCGACGCGCCGCGCGGCCAGCACGTAGAGGGCGGCGGCACGCACCGCCGTGTCGCCGGAGTCCAGGCGTGACCCGACCTCGGCCGGGGCCGGCAACACCTCGACCAGCTCGCGGATCCCGTCGGCGGCGGTGCGGCGCACCGTGGCGTCGGCGTCATCCAGCGCGGCGACCAGGGCGGTCGCGTAGCCATCGGGAATGTGCTCGGTGAGTGTGGCCACCGCGGTGCGGCGGACCCCGGGGTCGGGGTCGGCCAGGTACGGTCGCAGCCCGGCGATCGTCGGCTCCTCGAGGGCAAGCACCTCGGCGATGCGCGGCGACGGCGGCTCGACTGTGGTTACGGGCGCGCCGATTCGGGACCGTGTGGTGGCGGGGGCCTGACCGCCGACCAGTGGCGGCTGCTCCACCGCCTGCACGGTCTGGTCCACGGGCGGCAGGCCGTCCAGCTCCGGCACCGGCACGAAGTAGGGGGCGACCGGACGCTTGAGGAACACCATCGCGCCGTCGGCGTTCTTGCGCAGGTTGAGGTGATAGCCCCATGCGCTGTCGTCGCGGCCGGGCAGGTCGGCGCGGTCGTGGTAGAGGCCCCACCGCGATTCGGTGCGGGTGAGCGAGGATCGGGCGGCCATCTCGGCGCAGTCCCGGATGAAGGACACCTCGACGGCGCGCATCAGCTCGTGCGGGTTCCGCGCGCCCATCTCGGCGATCTCGCCTTGCATGCGGTCGAAGGTGCGCACGGCGATGGACAGCTTGGCCGCCGTCTTGGGCGGCGCCACATAGTCGTTGACGAACCGGCGCAGCTTGTATTCGACCTGCGGCTGGGGTGGCCCGTCCGGATGCCGCAGTGGGCGGTAGATCAGCTCGTGCGCGGCGCGCAGCTGGTCCTCCGGGAGTCGTTGCGGCGCAGCGGTATCCGCGCAGGATGCGGCCGCGTCCGTGCCGGCGAGGTCGCCGAAGACGAACGCCCCGATCATGTAGTTGTGCGGGACGCAGGCCATGTCCCCGGCGGCGTACAGCCCGGGCACCGTGGTGCGGGCGTGCTCGTCGACCCACACGCCGGACGCGGAATGCCCGCTGCACAAGCCGATTTCGGAGATGTGCATCTCGATGTCGTGGGTGCGATAGTCGTGGCCGCGGTTGGCGTGGAACGTGCCGCGGGTCGGCCGTTCGGTGGTGTGCAGGATGTTCTCCAGCGCGGACAGGGTCTCGTCGGGCAGGTGGGACACCTTGAGGTAGATCGGTCCGCGGGCGGAGTCGATCTCGCTCTTCACCTCGGACATCATCTGACCCGACCAGTAGTCGGAGTCCACGAACCGCTCCCCGTGCGCGTTGACCTGGTAGCCGCCGAACGGGTTGGCGACATAGGCACACGCGGGTCCGTTGTAGTCCTTGATCAACGGATTGACCTGGAAACACTCGATTCCCGACAGTTCCGCGCCGGCGTGATAGGCCATCGCGTACCCGTCGCCGGCGTTCGTCGGGTTCTCGTAGGTGCCGTAGAGGTAACCGGACGCGGGCAGGCCCAGCCGCCCACAGGCGCCGGTGGCCAGGATCACCGCCTTGGCGCCGACGGCCACGAATTCGCCGGTGCGGGTGTGCAACGCGGCGGCCCCCACCGCGCGCCCGTCCTGCACCAGCACCCGCACCGGCATCAGCCGGTTCTCGATGCGGATCTTCGCCCGCATGGACCGCTGCCGCAGCACCCGGTACAGCGCCTTCTTGACGTCCTTGCCCTCCGGCATGGGCAGCACATAGGAGCCCGAGCGGTGCACCCGGCGCACCGCGTACTCGCCGTGTTCGTCCTTCTCGAACTTCACCCCGTAGCGCTCCAGCCGCTGCACCATCGCGAATCCGCGGCTGGCGGTCTGATAGATGGTGCGCTGGTTGACGATTCCGTCGTTGGCGCGGGTGATCTCGGCGACGTAGTCCTCGGGTTCGGCCTTGCCCGGGATGACGGCGTTGTTCACGCCGTCCATGCCCATCGCCAGCGCGCCGGAGTGGCGCACGTGGGCCTTCTCCAGCAGCAGCACCTGGGCGCCGTGCTCGGCGGCCGACAGCGCCGCCATGGTGCCGGCGGTGCCGCCGCCGATGACCAGCACGTCGCAGTCGAGGCGAACGGGGGCGTTGGCGTCGGGGATCTCCATCATGCCGCCACCAAATGGCCAAGGGCGGCAATGATTTCAGCGCGCAACCCGTCCCGGGGCAATTCGGCGCGCGGATCGGGCACGTCGACCGACGCGCGGACAGGCTCGCCGGCACGGCCCAGCACGACGATCCGGTCGCCCAGCGCCAGCGCCTCGTCGACGTCGTGGGTGACGAAGACGATGGTCGTCGGATGGGTGCGCCAGGTGTCGATCAGCAGCCGCTGCATGGCGGCCCGGGTCTGGGTGTCCAGCGCGCCGAACGGCTCGTCCATCATCACCGCGCGGGGCGCCCCCGCCAGGCCGCGGGCCAGCTGGACGCGCTGGCGCATCCCGCCGGACAGGCTCTTCGGCAGGTAGTGGCCGAAACCTGAGAGCCCGAGCTCGTCGATCCAGCGCTCGGCCTGGGCGCGGCGGGTGGCGCGGGGTTCCCCGCGCAGCCGCAGCGCCAGCTCGATGTTGGACCGCACCGTGCGCCACGGCAGCAGCGCGTTGTCCTGGAACACCATGCCGCGATCACCCGAGGTGGTGGTGACCTCCGCGCCGTCGGCCAGCACGCGGCCCTCATCGGGCCGCAGCAGCCCGGCCAGGGCGCGCAGCAGCGTCGACTTGCCGCAGCCCGAGGGCCCGGTCAGCACCAGGATCTCGCCCGGGCGCACCGTGAGGCTCAGCCCGTCGATCACCGGTGTTCTGGTGTAGGACAAGCGGACTGCGTCCAGCTCGAGGCTCATCCCGATTTTCGTCGCGGTGGTCATCGCAAACCTTCCTGTGCGCGGGGCAGCCAGCGAGTCACCCGCCGGCCCACCAGTTCGACGGCCGCCGAGGTGGCGAACCCGAGGACACCGATGGTGATGATGCCGACGAACACCTGGGGGTAGGCCAGCACGGTGTAGTCCTGCCAGGTGCGGTAGCCGACGCCTAGCCGGCCCGAGATCATCTCGGCGGAGATGACACAGATCCAGGCCACCCCCATGCCGACCGACAGCCCCCCGAACACGCCGGGCAGGATGCCCGGCAGCACCACCTGGGTCAGCACCTCCCGCCGACCGCCGCCCAGCGTGCGCACCGAGTCCTCCCACAACGTGGGCAGCGCCCGCACCGCGTGCCGGGTGCTCACCATGATCGGGAAGTAGGCCGCGAGGAAGGTGATGAACACGATGCCGGCCTCGTCGGTCGGGAACAGCAGGATCGCCACCGGCACCATCGCTATCGCCGGGATGGGCCGGGCCAGCTCGGCCAGCGGGCCGAACAGGTCGGCGAACAGTCGCGAGCGGCCCAGCAGCACACCGGTCGCGACACCGATGACGGCGGCCAGGCCGAAGCCGGTGACGATGCGGATCAGCGACTGCGCGAGGTCGAGCCAGTACTCGCCGGCCGCGAGGCGGCGCTGCAGCGCGTGCACGATCTGCGTGACGGTGGGCAGCGTGTCGAATCGCAGCAACAGCCGCACCTTGCCGGCGGTGAGCAACTGCCACAACCCGATTGCGGCCGCGACCGACGCCAACCGCAGCAGCCGCGACCGCCACGGCGCAATCACCCGCCGCGGCCGGGTGAGCGTGGGCCTCGAGACCACGCCAAGAACCTGGTCTGCCACCACATCGGCGGTCATACCGAACCTCCCAGTGCCTGTTGGTAATTCATCGCGACCCCGCCCGGGTGTGCCGCCAGATAGCGCTGCGCCCCGGCCCGGGTGCCGAACGGCAGATACTTCGGGCCGTCCTTGACCCAGACCGCCTTGTCGGCGAACCACCTGGTGCCCAGTTCGGCGTCGGGAACGTAGGCCGCGCGAACCCTGCCCCCGCGGGCGGTCGCGTCGGCGACGGTGCGCAGCAGGCTGGTGGGGTCGGCGACGGTCTGCGTCACATCCGCCCCGTCCAACCACACCTCGCCGGCCAGCGCCGGGTCGCCCGCCAGGACCGACGGATTCGCGGCTCGCGACCGGGCCGCCGGGTAGTCCAGCCCGCGGGCGGCGAACACCGCACGCAACGGCTCGTCCACGGCGAACTTCCCGACGTCGAGGTCGGCGAAGTCACCGATCGACTTCAGGTACGGCACATCGCTTTTCAGGGCGTCGATCAGCGACGGCTTGAGCGTCGGGTCGAACGACGTCCCGCCGGGGCCGTTGTAGAGATACACCACCTCCTGCGGCAGCCCGCTGGCCTGCGCGACGATGCGCGCGGCTTCCAGCGGCTTGCCGTTGAGGAAGTCGGTGGCGTCCAGTTGCGCCTGCAGAAACGCCGCCAGCACCTCGGGGTGCGCCGACGCGTACGAGCGCCGCACGACCACACCGTGCAGGGTGGGCAGGTTCAGCTCGGCCCCGTCGTAGAGCAGCCGCGCCTTGCCCTGGTAGACCAGCAGCCCGGGCCACGCCACGAACTGCGAAAGCCCGTTCACCTGACCGGATTCCAGCGCGGAGGCACCGACCTGCGGCTGCTGGTTGAGCACCTCCACGCCGGTGACGCCCGCCTTGCCCAGCGCGCGCACCAAGGTGCCGTGCCCCGCGGACCCCACGCTGGCCGAGACCTTGCCGCCGGCCAGGTCGGCCAGCCCGCTCGCCGGCGAATCCGGCGCCACCACAACCATGTTCAGCGCGCCCTTGGGGTTGTAGCCGGTGACCGAGACCATCTCGGTGCGCGCCAGCGGGTTGGCCTGCGTCTTGGAGCCGTTGATCAGCATCGGGTAATCGCCCATCGAGCCGATGTCGATCTTCTCGGCCAGCATCTGGGCGGTGATCGGGGCGCCGGTGTCGTAATCCTGCCAGCGCACCGCGTATTTGGTGCCGGTGCGGGCGGTGATGTCAGCCAGCCGGTGTTCGAGGTAGCCCTGCGCGCGCAGCAGTGTGCCGGCGGTGACGGTGTTGATGGTCTTGGACTGGTATCCCACCACCACGTTGACAACACCGGAGGACTGCGAGAACGATTCCAGCGAGCACCCGGAGGCGAACGCGGCGACCGCGACCGCCACCGACAGCAGCCGGAGGGCGTGCATTTTCATGGGACGTCTCTTCAGCGCAGGAGATAGGGCATGTTGACGGTGACAGCGCCGGTCGGACAGCGCGCCGCACACGGGCCGCAATACCAGCACTCGTCGACGTGCATGTACGCCTTGCCGGTCTGGGGGTCGATGGCCAGCGCGTCGAGCGGGCACACCTCCACGCACAAGGTGCAGCCCTCGATGCACAACGACTCGTCGATCGTCACCGGCACGTCGGCGCGGATGTTGTTGACCAGCGTCATGTATCGCTCCTCATCATGCTGCCGCGCATGGTGATTCGGTCACCACGCATCCGGATGTACTCCAAATCCACGGGTGTGCCGTCGGCCAGGCTGGTGAGCCGCTCCAGCATGAGCAGCGCCGCGCCGTCGGGCACCTGCAGGGTGGCCGCCGAATGGGCGTCGGCGGGAATGGCCTCGAGCGCCAGCGACGCCGAGCCCAGGCGCTGACCGCTGACCTCTTCGATGAGCGCGAAAACATCGTTGGTCTCGAGCGGATGGCGCAGCACCTGTTCTCCGATGTCCGGGGCCAGGTAGGTCAGGTCGAGGCTGAGCGGTAGGTCGCCGAGGTACCGCAGTCGCTCGACGAACACGGCGTGCTCGCCGGGTTGCAGCCGCAGCCGGCGGGCCACCGACGGTGGCGCGGTGACGGGCATCGCCGCGCGTACCTCGTTGCGCACCTCGCCGAGGTGTTTGAACGTCTCCTTCAGCCCCAGCAGGGTGTCGAGCCCGTGTGAGTACTTGCGCTGGGCGACGTGCGTGCCGACCTTGGGTCCGCGGTCGATCAGCCCCTCGTGCTTGAGCACGGCAAGCGCCCCGCGGATGGTGTTGCGCGACACCAGGAATTCGGCGGCCAGCTGCTGCTCGGGCGGCAGCCCGTCCGGGTAGGCGTCGGCGTGGATCTGCTGGCGCAACACGTCGGCCACCCGGCGGGCGCGGTCGGCCCGGGGTTCGCTACTGATCGGTTGCGCCACGCGGCCACGCTAACCAGGTCACGCCCATTTTTTGGGGCGGCGACGCGGGCCTGCTCCGGCGGCTCAGCGCATTGCGCCGGGTCCCTTTCGACGGCGACCAGCCCAAACAACGGCCGGTGCGGCTATTGCGCCACCCCGGCGGCGACGTCTTCTTTCCGATCCCCGTGAGCCGAACCGCCCCCGGGGGCAGGCTCGCTCTCCCGGGCGGTGGGCACCAGCGGGACCGCCGCCAGCGGGAACAACGCGCACAGCGCCCACGCCGGCGGGTATTCGGCGGCGACGATCAGCGCACCGAAGAGCGGCGGCCCGGCCGCGGCCATCAGCCGTTGCGCGGTGTTCTGCAGGCCCAGCGCGCGGCCGCTCCAGAACGGCCCGGCGATCTCGGTGATCGCGGTGGCCTCGAGCCCGTTGTCGAGCACCGCGAGCACCGAGATGGCGACCATCAGCACCACGTCGTAGTTCGAACCGGTGCCGTCGGTGAAAGCCAGCAGCAACAGGGCCAGCGCGGCGGCGATGGCGACGACGCGGACCGGCCGCATCCGCGAACCGACGCGGTCCGACCAGCGCCCGACCGCGATCCGGCCCGCCGCCCCCAGCAGCTGACAGACGGTGACCAGGCCGCCTGCGGCCGCCACCGACCAGCCATGCCGGTTCATCAGCCACACGAACATGAACGTCACGGTCACCGTCTGCGGCATCATCAGCAGCGCACTCACGGCGTGAATTCGCCACAGTACGAACGACCCTCGATACGGGCTGGCCAGTTCCGCGCCGGTGGCCGCCTGGCGTGATTTCCGGGGCGGATCGACGATCCCCAGCGCGCTGGCCACCGCCGCCACCGTGCACATGAGCGCCAGGAACGTCAGCCCCGAACGAGGCCCGCGCTCGGCCAGCTCCGGTATCACCAAGGCGCCCAGGGCGATACCCAACGGCTGCGCGGTCTGACGAATGCCCATCGCCAGGCCCCGCTGGTGCGTCGGGAACCATGCCGACACCAGCCGCCCGCCGGCGGTGTTGCAGCTGGCCGCCGCCATCCCACCGAGAAACAAGAAGACGCCGACGGCCGGCATCGAATGGGCCGACGCCGCGGCACAGGCCGCCGCCGCGGTGAGCGCCGAACCGGCCGTCAGCACCACCCGCTCACCGACCCGGTCCAGCACCCAGCCCCACAGCACCAGCGTCACCACCATGCCCCAGCTGGGCATGGACGACACCAGGGCGGCTTCGGCCAACGGGATGCCACGGCGCGCCTGCAGCGAGGGAATCAGGAACGCCACGCCGTTGATGAAGAGGAACGACGTCGCCGTCACGCCCAGGGAGACGACCATGACCGACCAGCGCGCACCCGCGCCGAGGCGACCGATGCTGCCGGCTTCCGCAATCATGGAATCCATGGTGGCACGCCCCGTCACGGGCGCCCGGCGCGGCGAGCAGCGTAACTCATTGAATACTAAGGTGTTTGATAACAAGTCCTCAGGATCCGCGCGCCGGGCTGCAGTGGTCAACCTGCGTAAAGCGTTCTGCGCCTTGGAGTTTGCGAGAACCGCCGAAATACCACGGCGAGACCGCGATTCACAGCGCGGACACAGCGTTCTCTTATGCGTGTACTCAGCGTTTTCTCAGCGCGACTACCCTACAAATGCATCAACAACGACACCGGAAGTTGACTGGGCATGAGTGACGTTTCGCGGCAGGCGTTGACCAAGGTGCCGGCGGTCACCCTGGGGTTCTGGATCATCAAGATCTTCGCCACCACGCTGGGCGAGACGGGCGGCGACACCGTCACGATGACCCTGAACTGGGGCTACGCGGCCGGCGTCGCACTGTTCGGCGTCGCGCTGGTGGTGCTGGTCGCCGCGCAGATCTTCGCCAAGCGCTTTCACGCGGCGCTGTACTGGGCGACGATCGTGGCCTCGACGACGTTCGGCACGACGCTGGCCGACTTCGCCGACCGTTCGCTCGGCATCGGCTACACCGGCGGTTCGCTGCTGCTGTTGGCTTGCCTGCTGGCCACCCTGGGCCTGTGGCGCTGGTCGCAGGGCACGGTGTCGGTCACCACCGTCTCTACGCCGAAAGTGGAGGCGTTCTACTGGGCGACAATCACTTTCTCGCAGACCCTGGGCACCGCGCTCGGCGACTGGCTCGCCGACACTCGCGACTTCGGTTACGAGCGCGGCGCGCTGGTGTTCGCGGCCGGCCTCGCCGCGGTCGTGGCGCTCTACTACTGGACGTCCGTCTCGCGCGTCGTGTTGTTCTGGGTCGCCTTCATCTTGACCCGCCCGTTGGGCGCGACGGTGGGCGACTTCATCGACAAACCGGTCGCCGACGGCGGCCTGGCCCTGAGCCGCCCGCTGGCCTCGGCGGTGATCGCGGCGATCATCGTGGCGTTGCTTGTCGTCCTGCCCCAGCGTCCGGGACGCCACCCCGGTGCGGGCCACCAAGAAGCGTGACGACGTGAGGGTCCTTCTCGTCGAGGACGAAGCGCGGCTGTCGGCGACCCTGGCCCGGGGCCTGGAGGCCGAGGGGTTCGTCGTCGTGAACGTCGGCACGGGTGTCGACGGCCTGCGGGAGGCCGTCGAGAACAGCTTCGACGTGGTGGTCCTCGACATCATGCTCCCCGGCCAGAGCGGATACGAGGTGCTGCGCCGGATGCGGGCGCGAAACGTGTGGACACCGGTCCTCATGCTGACCGCCAAGGACGGGGAGTACGACGAGACCGACGCGTTCGACCTGGGCGCCGACGACTATCTGACCAAACCGTTCTCGTTCCGGGTGCTCGTGGCGCGGCTGCGCGCTCTGGTGCGGCGCGGCGCGCCGGAGCGGCCGGCGGCGCTGACCGCCGGATCGCTGGTGCTGGACCCCGCGCGGCACACCGTCCACCGCGACTCCACCCCGATCGCGTTGACGCCCAGGGAATTCGGAGTGCTCGAATTCCTCATGCACAACAAGGACATGGTGGTGACCAAGGCCGAGATCCTGCGCAACGTGTGGGACGCCCACTACCACGGCCCGGACAACGTGGTCGAGGTGTACGTGGGATATCTGCGTCGCAAGATCGACATTCCCTTCGGCACCAACACCATCGAGACGGTCCGCGGCGTCGGTTACCGGCTGTTGTGCTGAGGCTCGCGCCGCGGCAGGGACACGATCATTCGGGTTCCGCCGCCCGGCCGGTCGTCGATGGTGACCGTGCCGCCGTGAGCGGCGGCGATCTCGGCGACGATCGCGAGGCCCAGCCCGGCTCCCCCGCCGCTGCGGGCCCGATCCGAATCCAGGCGCACGAAGCGTTCGAACACCCGGGCCCGGTCGCCCGGAGGGATTCCGGGGCCGTCGTCGCTGACGGTGAGGATCGCCGTCCCCCCGTTGCCGCCGACCGTCAGGACGACGCGCGAATCCGCATGGCGGACGGCGTTTTCCACCAGGTTGCGGATCATCCGCGAGATGGCCATCGGGTCACCGGTGCACCGCACCGCGCAAAGGTCGGTGTCGATCGCGCAGTTCGCCCCGCGTCGCGCGCGGGCCGCCTCGACGGCGGCGACGTCATCGAGGGCCAGCTCTTCGATGCGGCGCAGCAGGCTTTGCTCGTCGGCCCGGGCCAGCAGCAGCAGGTCTTCGATCAGCGTGTGCATGCGTTGCGCCTCGGGCAGCAGCGTGTTGACCGCCAACTCGGCGTCGAGCAGATCGGGGTGCGCCTCGGCGACCTCCAGCCCGGAGATGATGGTGGCCAGCGGGCTGCGCAGTTCATGCGACGCGTCACCGACGAAACGTTGCTGCGCGCGATGGCCCGCTTCGATGCGGGAGAGCATCTGGTTCATGGTGACCGCCAGCGCGGCGATCTCGTCGCGGCCCTCCGGCACCGGAACCCGTTCGGCCAGATCCGATGTCGAGATCTCGGCCACGCGCGCGCGGATCGCGTCCACGGATCGCAGGGACCGGCGAACGAGCCAGAACGTCGCGGCCGCCGCGCCCGCAATGACGATCGGCGCGCCGCAGGCCAGCAGCAAGGCCACGGTCCGCGCGGTGGCCTCGACCGCCTGGCTGCCGCCGCCCACGATCACCGTGTAGTCGCCGGATGCGGTGGCGACGCGTTGACCGCTGACGCGCATGTCGTCACCGGCCACCGCGTCGTCGGACAAGCCGCGACGCAGATCGAGGCCGAACTCGCCGACCGGAACGAGCGGCGTGGCGGGTGCCGAGCGCGACCGCCGCACCACCTGACCGTCCGGGGCGATCACTTGAATGGCGACCACCCGTTGGTCGGTGGTCAACAGGGAGTTGTCGAGGCCGGCCGGCGGATCGGACTGCAGCGCGTTCCGCAGGTCGCGCACCCGTTCCGCTGAGGCGTAATCGACGCCCGTCAACAGCGACCGATACAGGAACGCGTCCAATCCCGCGCCCGCGAGGGCCAGCGCGCACAGCACGACGGCCGCCGACACCGCGGCCGAGCGGGCGGGGATGCCCCAGTGCGGGAGGCGAGGCAACTGCACACCTCCGATTCTGCAGGGCCGCTGATTCTGCAGGGCCGCTGATTCTGCAGGGCCGCTGAGCCCCGGAGAACACCCAGCTCAACGGGTTTCTCAGCGGCCTCTCAGCAGCCCCCTCCTAGGCTGACGTCGTCATGTCAGGTACTGCACGCCGTGCGCGCCGCAACAACCGCGCGACCACACGAATGCTGGCCTACCTCGCCATCGTCCTGGGCTCCGGGCTGGTGGGGGCGGCACCGGCCGGCGCCGACTCGAGCCCGTTCAACACCCTCAGCTGCAGCTGCCCCGAGACCGCTCCAGCCGGCAGCACCGCCCGCAGCGACGAGATCACGCGCGGGATCCGGCGGGGCGAACTGGGCCGGCCGCAGCCACAAGCGTCGGCCCAACCGGGTCGCTAGGCTCAAGCGTCTTCGCTGACGGCTTGCGCGGCACCGTTGCCGTGGAGCGCGCCGTTGAGTCCCGAGGCGTCCGAGGGCAATTCGAAGGCCGGAAACGCCGAGCCGACCGCGGCGGTCGCCGCGCTGCGCTGCGCCTCCATCCGCGCCAGGGCCGACTCGGTGAACACCGAGAGCCCCAGGTCGGGGTTGTAGCCGTGGATCTCTTTGACGTCCAGCTGGGCCAGGAAGTAGATGATCTCCTTGGAGACCACCTGGCCGGGGACCAGCACCGGGAAGCCCGGCGGGTAGGGCACCACGAACGTGGTGGACACCAGCGTCTTGCCCTCGGCCAGCCGCCGCCCCGCCATGCCGATAAGGACATGCTCGCGGTCGGACTCCTCGTACCCGGCGTAGAAGGCCGAC
Source organism: Mycobacterium sp. E3247 (assembly GCF_001667785.1). Taxonomy (NCBI): domain Bacteria; kingdom Bacillati; phylum Actinomycetota; class Actinomycetes; order Mycobacteriales; family Mycobacteriaceae; genus Mycobacterium; species Mycobacterium sp. E3247. The sequence goes on from NZ_LZJG01000339.1 coordinate 25,176, forward strand.
CGCATGTCGCCGAAGATGCACGCGTCGACGGGCCGGAAGGCGACGTCGAACTCGCTGAAGTCGGGCAGGTGCGGCAGGTCCTGCGTGATCTCCTCGACGTGCCGCTGGTGCAACGCCCGGTCGGCGACGCTGGCCGCGTTCTCGGTGCGGTCGAAATCGGTTGCCACCCTGCGCAACACGTCGAGCAGATAATGCACGCTCGACCACGTCACACCGATGGTGAAGATCAGCAGCACGCTGTTGATCGACGTCTTGTTGATCTGGATGCCGAATCGCTCCATCAGGATCTTCTCGCGGAAGTCGTAGCCGTTCATCCCCGTCTTGCCGACGAACAGGGTCACCCGCGTCGCGTCCAGCACGAACTGGTCGGAGCGCCACGCCTCGTTCCACTCGGCCAGCGCGCCCTGGCGGACCTCGCGGTAGGAACTCACCGACGACGCCCGGAACTCCTCGGGCACCAGGTCGGACTCGTCGAGGATGCGAAACCACTTGCTGATCAACCGGTCTCTCCGCACCCGATGGCGGAACACCAGCGCCATGTCGTAGGTCTGCCGGACCAGCTGAAAACCCTCGATGTCGACCTGCCGACGGGCCAAGTCCAGGGACGCCAGCAGTTGCTGGTTCGGTGAGGTCGAGGTGTGGGTCAAGAACGCCTCACCGAACGCGTCGCGCGCCAGGGCGTTGAAGTCCTGGTCGCGGACGTGGATCATCGACGCCTGGCGAAGCGCCGACAGCGACTTGTGCGTCGAGTGCGTCGCGTAGACCCGAACCCGCGCGCGGGTCGGGTCGGGCAACAGCGGGCGGTCAACCCACTCCGACCGGTCCCCCCCTTGTTGCAGGCCGTCCATGCCGGCCGCCCAATCCCGGTACTGGGCAGCGTAATCCGGCGAGGCCAGCATCTGCTCGAGGCGCTCGGCCGCCACCATCGCGGTGCGCTGCCGGGCCCACGGCACGGCCGTGGCGAACGCGTACCACGCCTCGTCCCACAGGAAGCAGATGTCCGGCTTGATCGCCAGCACCTCCTGCATGACCTGCAACGGGTGGTAGACCACGCCGTCGAAGGTGCAGTTGGTCAGCAGCAGCATGCGCACCCGGTCCAGCTGGCCGGCCGCTTCCAGGTCCAGCAGCGTCTGCTTGATCGTGCGCAGCGACACCGCCCCGTAGATCGCGAACTGCGGCAACGGATACGCGTCCAGGTAAAGCGGGTAGGCGCCGGCGAGCACCAGCCCGTAGTGGTGCGACTTGTGGCAGTTGCGGTCGATCAGCACGATGTCGCCCGGGCGGGTGAGGGACTGCACCACGATCTTGTTGGCGGTGGAGGTCCCGTTGGTGACGAAATACGTGTGGTCGGAGTTCCAGGTGTGCGCGGCCTTGTCCATCGCCTTCTTGATGTTGCCGTGCGGGTCGAGCAGCGAGTCCAGGCCGCCGGACGTGGTCGACGTCTCGGCCATGAAGATGTTGCGGCCGTAGAACTCCCCCATGTCCTGCAACGACTTCGAGTTGAAGATGCTGGCACCGCGCGCGACGGGCAGCGCGTGGAACTGGCCGACCGGCGCGGCCGCGTAGGCGCGCAGCGCATCGAAAAACGGTGTGCCGTACCGGTTCCGCAGCCCGGCGAGCACCGTGCTGTGCAGGTCGGTGACGTCGTTGAGCCGGTAGAACGTCCGGTCGTAGACGTCGGGCTCGGTGTCGTCGCCCGCCGCGATCGACTCGTCGGTCAGCAGATACAGGTCGATGTGGGGCCGCAGCTCGCGGATCCACTCGCCGCACTCCACCCAGTCGTTGGCGTGGTCGGGGATGAGGTCGCCCGCGTCCTCGTTCGGCCCCAGCAGCGTGTTCATCAGCGGCAGCCGGTCGCGGGACCGCAGCGGCAGGTCGTCGCGGATGATGGCGGCCTGGATCTCGCCGTTCAGCGCGACCGCGGCGATGGCGTCTTCGACGCTGGGCACCACCAGGATCTCGAACTGCACGTCGTCGGAGGGGTTGCGCAGGGCCCGCAGGCATTCGGCCAGGCAGTCGGGGGCCGTGTCGGGCGCGTCGTCGGCGAGCAACACGGTGTAGAACTGCTGTTGTTTGGCCTGGGCCACCAGCTCCTGGTCGGCCAGCGGCGCCGAGGTGTCGAAAAGGCCTGCGCGGTCGCCGTATTCGCCCAGCAGCCGCACGGCCATGGACACCTCTTCGGTCAGCCGCACCGTGGACAGGCTCTCCAGGTGCGCGCGGAAGACCGCGAGGTTCTGCGCCCCGGGATACAGCCAGTACCGCTCGTAGGCGGCGATGCGGTCCATCAGGCGCTTCACCCGGGCCACGTCGTGGGTCTTGTCGAGCCCGGCCAGGTCGACCTCGGCGAGGTGGCGGCACGCGTCGTCGAGCAGGTTCCAGGTGTCGACGCGGGCGTAGGACGGGTTGGCCACCGCCGCCAACGCGGAAACGCGGAGTCGTCGCGGCTGGGTGGTGTATCGAGTCATGACCTCACCTGTTCTTCTGAGCGACTTGTATTCTCACCCCGCCGCGCCGCCCACGTGATCGTTTCGCGTGAGCCCGGTCAGCCCTCCAGCTCGTCGTCGGCGTCCACGACGCGCCGATTCGCCCGGGTGCCGTCGACCCAGCGCAGGACCGGAAGGTCCCAGCGCCGGGCCGGCAACTCGGTGACGTCGGTCAGGGACCTGACCACCGACTGCGTCAGGCCCATGATCGCGGCCATCACCGGCAACAGCGGCTGCAGCGGCCTGGCGGCCGAGCGGACGGTGCTGATGCGGCGCGCCACGATCAGGCGTTCGACGCAGTGATACAGCCAGGCGCCCACGCCGAGCGCGTAGATGGACAGCGCCGACGCCACGATGGTCCATCCGAAGGCGGCGCAGACGACGGCGCCCAGCACGACCGTCGCGGCCAACAACCCCGCGACGACGACGCGCAGCTCCAGCCGGGTCACCCGTCGGGGCCCTCGTCCTCCGGCCCGGCGGCGGCGGACCGGACCGCCGCGGCGGCGGCCCGGATCTGCGGCGTCACCAGCATGACCTGGCCCAGCACGCCGTTGACGAAGCCCGGCGAGTCGTCGGTGGACAGCTCCTTGGCCAGCTGCACGGCCTCGTCGACGGCGACCGGCTCCGGGACGTCGTCGGCGTAGAGCAGCTCCCACACGGCGACCCGCAGGATCGCGCGGTCGACGGCCGGCAGCCGGTCCAGCGTCCAGCCCTGCAGGTGCGAGCTGATCAGATCGTCGATGTGGGCGGCGTGCTCGCCGACCCCGCGGGCGGCCGCGACCGTGTAGGGCTGCAGCGGCGCCACGTCGGGGTTGGCGTCGGCCAGCGCGGCCCGCATGTCGACCACCTCGGCCGCACCCAGCCCGCGGGCCTCGGCCTCGAACAGCAGGTCGACGGCGCGCTTGCGGGCGTGGTGGCGTCCCCTGACGGGCCTGCTCACGCGTTGACGCGCCCCAGGTAGCTGCCGTCGCGCGTGTCCACCTTCAGCTTGTCGCCGGTGTTGATGAACAGCGGCACCTGGATCTCGGCCCCGGTCTCCACGGTGGCGGGTTTGGTGCCAGCGCTGGACCGGTCACCCTGCAGGCCCGGCTCGGTGTGGGTGACCTCCATCTCGACCGACACCGGCAGCTCGATGTAGAGCGGCGCCCCGTTGTGGAACGCCACCTGCACCGGCAGGCCCTCCAGCAGGAACCGGGCGGCGTCGCCGACCAGCGACTCCGGCAGCGGGTGCTGCTCGTAGTCCTGGCTGTCCATGAACACGAAGTCCGAGCCGTCGCGGTAGAGGTAGGTGGTGTCGCGCCGGTCGACGGTGGCGGTCTCCACCTTCACGCCGGCGTTGTAGGTCTTGTCGACGACCTTGCCCGACAGCACGTTTTTCAGCTTGGTGCGCACGAAGGCCGGGCCCTTGCCGGGTTTGACGTGCTGGAACTCGACGATCTGCCACAGCTGGCCGTCGATCACCAGCACCAGTCCGTTCTTGAAATCGGCGGTGCTTGCCACGGTTCGGTGTCTCTCCTAGGGAATGGACAGTCGTTCTCCGACTGTCTGCAATGTGTCCGTCAGTCTAAATCGCGTCGCGGCAACGACCCGCGCGTCGGGTGGCCCGGGGGCCGGCGGGAAGCCCGCCGCACGCGCTAGGGGCCGGCCTCTTCCGGCTTGGTGGCCGACGGGGGCATCCGCTTGATCATCGTCAAGAAGGGAACGCTCAGGCCTCTACCGCCGGTGAACGGCACGGGGACGGTGAAATACACGATGTCGATCTCGAGCCGCATCTCCCGCAAGGGCTGCGCGTGGATGTCCCACCGGAAGTCCCGCAGGCGCGCCAAACCACGTTCGATTGGCTCCACCCCACTCACGCCCCCCGACTCTACCCCGGGGCGCCGATCCGCCAAATGCCCCGGTTGGCTAGCCGAGAACGGCCAGCTCCTTGGGAAACCTGGTCAGCAGTTCCGGTGCGCGATCGCCGGTCGCCGCCGCCTCGTCGGGCACGACCAGGGTGTCCTCGATGCGCACGCCGCCGCGGCCGGGGAGGTAGACGCCCGGCTCGACGGTGACCACCGAACCCGCCAGCAGGGTGCCCGTGGAGGTGGCCCCGATCCCCGGCGCCTCGTGGATCTGCAACCCCACCCCGTGCCCCAGCCCGTGACCGAACTGCTCGCCGTACCCCGCGTCGACGATCATCCGCCGCGCCGCGCCGTCGACGTCGCGCAGGCTCGCGCCCGGCCGCAGCGCCTCCCGGCCCGCCCGCTGTGCGTCGGCGACCAGCTGGTAGATCTCCAGTTGCCAATCGGCGGCCTTGCCGAGCACGAACGTGCGCGTCATGTCGGAGTGATAGCCGGCCACCAGCGCGCCGAAGTCGATCTTGACGAAGTCGCCCGCCGCCAGCGGCGCGTCGGTGGGGCGATGGTGCGGGATCGCCGAGTTCGCGCCGGCCGCCACGATGGTCTCGAACGAGATCGCATCGGCGCCGTGGTCGAGCATCAGGGACTCCAGCTCCCGGCTCACCTCGCGCTCGGTCCGCCCGGGCCGCAGGCCGCCGCGCTGCACCAACTCCGCGAGCGCGGCATCGGCCGCCTCGCAGGCCAGCCGCAGCAGCGCCACCTCACCGTCGTCCTTGACCTCACGCAGCGCCTCGACGGTTCCCGCAGCCCGCACCAGCTCCGTGTCCGCCTTGCGCTCGCCGAGCTCGCCGGTCAGGGCGTCGAACGCGTCGACGGTGACCACATTGCTCTCGAACCCCAGCCTCCCCACGCCGCCCTCGGCGGCCCGGCCGACCAGATGCCGCCCGAGGGCCCGCTCGATGGCGATCTCGAGCCCCGGCGCCTGTTCGGCGGCCTGGGTGCGATACCGGCCGTCGGTGGCCAGCACCGGGTCGCGATCGTCGGCGAACACCAGCAACGCGCCGTTGGATCCGGTGAAACCGGACAGGTAGCGCACGTTGTGCAGGTCGCTGACCAGCATGGCGTCCAGTCCGACGGCCACGATTTGCGCTTTCAGGTTGTCCCGACGCTGAGAATGTGTCACGACCCTTGACGGTACTCGCTACGCTGATTGCCCATGACTAACTGGATGCTGCGCGGATTGGTGTACGCCGCGGCGATGGTCGTCGTTCGCTTGTTCCAGGGGGCGTTGATCAACGCGTGGCAGACGCAGGCCGGGCTCTTTAGCGTGGTGCTGCTGCTTCTGTTCATAATCGGCGTGGCCGTGTGGGGGGTTTTCGACGGCCGGGCCGACGCCGTCGCCAACCCGGACCCGGACCGGCGCCGCGATCTGGCGATGACCTGGCTGCTGGCCGGCCTGGTGGCCGGCGTGCTGTCCGGCGCCGTCTCTTGGCTCATCGCGCTCGTGTACAAGGGTCTCTACACCGGCGGCCTGATCAACGAGGTGACCACGTTCGCGGCGTTCACCGCGCTGTGCGTGTTCCTGCCCGGGATCATCGGCGTCACCGTCGGCCGCTGGCGGGTGGACCGGCAGTACGAGAAGGAGCCGGAGAAGCGCCACGGCCTTGGCGTCAAGCAGGGGCGAGACGGCGACACCGACGTGTTCTCGGCGGTCCGCGGCGATGACGCGCCGACCGGGGAGATCCCGGCGGCCGCAGCGCAGCACGAGGAGCGGACCGCGGCGGTCGCGACGGCCGAGCGGGATGCCCCCACGGAAGCTGTCGAGCGTGACGCCCCCACCGAGACGATCGCCAAGACCGAGGACGATCCCAAGACCGAGGTGATCCGCAAGGTCGGCGACGAGCCCGCCAAGCCGGACCCGGACAAGGGTTAGGGCACGGCTTTAGCGCTTGGCGGTGTCCGCCAGGTAGCGCAGGGCGAGCAGGTAGCCCTGGATCCCCAGCCCGACGATGACCCCGGTCGCGACCGGGCTGAGGTACGAGTGGCGCCGAAACTCCTCGCGGGCATGCACATTGGAGATATGCACCTCGATCAGCGGCGCGCGCAGCTCGGCGCAGGCGTCGCGCAGCGCGACGGAGGTGTGGGTGAGGCCACCGGCGTTGAGGATCACGGGTTCGCCCGCGTCGGCCGCGGCATGAATCCAGTCCAGCAGCTGGGCTTCGCTGTCGCTTTGCCGCACAACGGCTTCCAGGCCGAGCGCGGCGGCCTCCCGCTCGATCAGCGCGGCCAGTTCCTCGTGCGTGGTGTCCCCGTACACGTCGGGCTCGCGGCGACCCAGCCGGCCCAGGTTCGGGCCATTGATGACTTGCACGCCGACGTTGGCCCTCACGAAGCTATCCCGTCGTACGCCGCCGCCAGCAGCGCCGGGTCCGGCCCGGCCAGCCGCCCCGGCTTGGCCAGGCCGTCGAGGACCACGAACCTCAGCACACCGGCGCGGGACTTCTTGTCCTGAGCCATGTATTCCAGCAGCTGCGGCAGCGCGTCGGCGTCGTAACCGACCGGCAGCCCGAGCGCCGACAGGACCGTGCGGTGGCGCTGCGCGGTCGCGTCGTCGAGCCGGCCGGCCAGCCGCGCCAGCTCCGCGGCGAACACCAGGCCCACCGACACCGCGGCGCCGTGGCGCCACTCGTAGCGCTCCCTGCGCTCGATCGCGTGCGCCAACGTGTGGCCGTAGTTCAGGATTTCGCGCAGTTCGGACTCCTTCTCGTCGGCGGCGACGACCCGCGCCTTGACGGCGATCGAGCGCCGGATCAGCTCCGGCAGCACGTTGCCCGCGGGGTCCACGGCGGCCCGCGGGTCGGCCTCGATGAGATCGAGGATCACCGGGTCGGCGATGAAACCCGCCTTGACCACCTCGGCCATCCCGGCGACGAGTTCGTTGTGCGGCAACGTTTCCAGGGTCGCCAAGTCGACGAACACCGCGAGCGGCTGGTGGAACGCGCCCACCAGGTTCTTGCCCGCGTCGGTGTTGATGCCCGTCTTGCCGCCGACGGCCGCGTCGACCATGCCGAGCAACGTGGTGGGGACGTGGACGATGTCGACGCCGCGCAGCCAGGTGGCCGCCGCGAAGCCGGCGACGTCGGTGGCGGCGCCGCCGCCGAGGCTGACCACGGCGTCTTTGCGGTCGATCCCGATGCGGCCGAACACCTCCCAGAGGAAGCCGACCACCGGCAGGTCCTTCCCGGCCTCGGCGTCGGGAATCTCGATGCGGTGCGCGTCGACGCCCTTGTCGGCCAGGCGGCTTCGGATCGCTTCGGCGGTGTGTGCCAGCACGGGTTGGTGCACGACGGCCACCCGGTGCCGGTCACAGAGGAGTTCGACCAGCTGGTCGCCCAAGTCGGTGCCGATGACCACCGGGTAGGGCGGGTCGACGGCCACCTGCACCGTGACCGGCGCGGTCACGGCGCGGCCTCCGCGTGGGCGTTCTCCGGTGTCTGCAGCCTCGACACGATGTAGCGCACCACCGCCCCCGGGTTGCGGCGGTTGGTGTCGACGCGGATGGTCGAGACTCGCCGGTACAGCGGGACGCGTTGCGCCATCAGGGTTTTGTACTTCTCGGCGCGGTCGGGCCCGGCCAGCAGCGGGCGCACGGCGCCGCCGCCGGTGCGCCGCACGCCCTCGTTGGCGCTGATCTCCAGGTAGATCACGGTGTGGCCGGCGAGCGCGTCGCAGACCCCGGGGCTGGTAACGGCCCCGCCGCCGAGCGACACCACGCCGTCGTGGTCGGCCAGCGCGGCACGCACCGCGTCCTCCTCGATGCGGCGGAACTCCCGCTCGCCGTCGGTGGCGAAGATGTCGGCGATGGTGCGGCCGGCCCGCTGCTCGATCGCGGCGTCGGTGTCGAGGAACTCGACGCCGAGCGCCTTTGCCAGCCGCCGGCCGATGGTGGACTTGCCCGAGCCCGGCAGCCCGACGAGTACGGCCCTGGGGGCCATCACGCGGTACCCCGCGCGGCCGGCGACTCCCGGTCGGCCACCGCGCGCTGATACGCCTCGATGTTGCGTCGGGTCTCGGTGAGCGAGTCGCCGCCGAACTTCTCCAGCGCCGCCCGGGCCAGCACCAACGCCACCATGGCCTCGACCACGACGCCGGCCGCCGGCACCGCGCAGACGTCGGACCGCTGGTGGATGGCGACGGCCTCGCCGCCGGTCGCCATGTCGACGGTGGCCAGCGCCCGCGGCACGGTGGAGATGGGTTTCATCGCGGCGCGCACCCGCAGCGGCTGGCCGTTGGTCATGCCGCCCTCGAGGCCGCCGGCGCGGTTGGTCGAGCGGACGACACCGTCGGGCCCGGGATACATCTCGTCGTGGGCGCGGCTGCCGCGGCGGCGCGCCGTCTCGAAGCCGTCGCCGATCTCCACGCCCTTGATGGCCTGGATGCCCATGACCGCGGCCGCGAGCTGGCTGTCCAGCCGGTTGTCGCCGCTGGTGAACGAGCCCAGCCCGACCGGCAGGCCGACGGCCACCACCTCGACCACGCCGCCGAGGGTGTCGCCGTCCTTCTTGGCCGCCTCGATCTCGGCGATCATCGCCTCCTCGGCGGTCTTGTCGAAGGCGCGCACCGGGCTGTCGTCGATCGCGGGCAGGTCTTCCGGGCGCGGGGGCGGGCCGTCGTAGGGCGCCGAGGGGCCGATCGCGATGACGTGGGAAAGCACGTCGACGCCGAGCGCCTGGCGCAGGAACGAGCGGGCGACCGTGCCGGCCGCGACGCGGGCGGCGGTCTCGCGGGCGCTGGCCCGCTCCAGCACCGGCCGGGCGTCGTCGAAGCCGAACTTGAGCATGCCCGCGTAATCGGCGTGGCCGGGCCGCGGCCGGGTGAGCGGTTCGTTGCGGGCCGAGTTCTGCAGGTCGGCGGCTCGCTCCGGGCCGACCGGGTCGGGCGCCATCACGGTCTCCCACTTGGGCCACTCGGTATTGCCGATCTCGATGGCGATGGGGCCGCCCAGCGTGATGCCGTGGCGCACCCCGGACAGCACGGTGACCGCGTCGCGTTCGAACTTCATCCGCGCGCCGCGGCCGTAACCGAGCCGGCGGCGGGCCAGTTGGTCGGCGATCTCGGTCGAGTTGACCTGCACGCCGGCGACCATGCCTTCCAGCAATGCCACCAACGCACGGCCATGTGACTCCCCGGCGGTGATCCAGCGCAACACCCGACCATCTTCCCATGTGCGCCCGGGCGGGCTTAAATCCGCGCGTCGCCGGGGCTCAGACGAGGATCAGCCCGATCGCGACGGCGGTGGCCACGCACATCGACGGGCCGTGCGGCACCGCCGCGGCGCCCGCCCGGCCGGCGAGCCGGCCCGCCACGGCCCACGCCATGGTCAGCAGCGGCGCGGCCAGCGCCGCCAGGAACCACACCGCGGCGCCGAAGCAGCCGGCCAGCGCGCCCAGGCCGATCGCCAGCTTGACGTCCCCGGCCCCCAGTCCCGCCGGCGCCACCAGGTGCACCGGCAGATAGACCGCGGTCAGCGCGGCCGCCCCGGCCAGCGCCGGCCAGCCGTGCCCGGCCACGGCGGCCACCAGCAGGATCACCCCGGCCCCGGGCAGCGTCAGCAGATTCGGTAACCGGCGCTCGCGGACGTCGTAACCGCTCAACACCGCAAGCCAGGCCAGAACCGCGAGCGCCGCCGTCATCCGCATGTCGCGGGACGCTAGCCGAGGGACGCGGCCATGGCCTCGCGCGGCGCCGGGAGCCCTGTGAACAACTCGACCTGGGTGAACGCCTGGTGCAGCAGCATCTGCAGCCCGCTGATGACGCGGCCGCCGGCGGCGGCCACCGCGGCGGCCAGCGGCGTCGGCCACGGGTCGTAGACGGCGTCGAGCAGCACCGGGATCGGCGCGAAGGTGTCCGCGTACCGCGCCGCGACGTCCGCGGGGATGGTGCTGACCAGCACCTCCGCGCCGGCCACCGCCGCGGATAGGCCGGCATCGTCGATGTTCACGAACCGCGTCGCGACCCCGGCGCCCGTGCCGAGGTCCACCAGCCGGGCCGCCTTGTCGCGGTTGCGCGCGACGACGGTGATGGCGGCGACGCCCAGTTGGGCCAGCCCCAGGACGGCCGCGGGCGCGGTGCCGCCCGATCCGCACACCAGCGCAGGGCCGGCCACCTCCCCTTGTGAGGCCAGCCCTTGTGACCCGAGCGCCCCGCTCACGCCGTCGATGTCGGTGTTGTCGGCCAGCCAGCCCGCCGGCGTGCGGACCAGGGTGTTGGCCGAACCCACCCGCTCGGCCCGTTCGGTGCGCTCGTCGGCGAACCGCAACGCGGCGAACTTGCCCGGCATGGTCACCGACACCCCGACCCACTCGGGGCCGAACCCGCCGACCACCGCGGGCAGCTGCTCGGCGTCGCACTCGATGCGCTCGTAGGTCCAGTCGTGCAGGCCCAGCGCCCGGTAGGCGGCCAGGTGCAATTGCGGGGACTTCGAGTGGGCGATCGGCTTGCCGAGCACCGCCGCCTTGCGGGGTCCAGCGCCCGGACCGGGCGCGCTAACGGGCCGAGTCGAGGACACCGTTGCGCTTAGCCAGCTCGATATTGGCCAGGTGCTGCTGATAATCCTTGGTGAACAGCGTCGTCCCCTGGGCGTCGATGGTGACGAAGTACAACCAGTCACCGGGCTCGGGGTGCTCGGCGGCGTGCAGGGCGTCGACACCGGGCGAACAGATCGCCGTCGCGGGCAGCCCCTGCGACACGTAGGTGTTCCACGGTGTCTTCTGGGCGCGGTCGGCGTCGGTGGTGGCCACCTCGCGGCGGTCCAACGGGTAGTTGACCGTCGAGTCGAATTCCAGCGTGTGGTGGGCGTGTAGCCGGTTGTAGATGACCTGGGCGACCTTCGCGAAGTCCTGGGATTTGGATTCCTGCTCCACCAGCGAGGCCACCACCAGGATGTCGTAGGGCGACAGGCCCATGGTCTGCGCGGTGTCCACCAGCCCGGACTTCATGTACTCGACCGCGCCGGCGCTGATCAGGCCGGACAGGATGGTCTCGGCCGACGCGGAGGGGTCGACGTTGAAGGTTCCCGGTGCGATCAGCCCCTCGATCCGGCGATGGTCCTTGCCGAGCTCGGTGAACGGCTCGACGGCCCACGGCGGCACCGCCAGCGCCGCGGGGGTGCTGTTGGTCGCCGCCGCCCGCAGCTCCTCGACCGCCACGCAGTGCTGGTCGCCGTCCAGGGTCACGCACGTGGCGCGGGAGATCAGTGTCAGGATGCCCGGGGTCACCTTGTTGGTCTTCATGTCGGTGGTGTCGTCGAGCTGGCGGCCCTCGGGGATCACCAGCCGGCCCACCCTGTTGTTCGGGTCGGCCAGCCGCGCGACCGCGTTGGCCGCCGGGATTTCGGTCCGCATCCGGTAATAGCCGGGCTGGATCGAGGAGATCTTGCTGTTGCCGTGCGCGGCGTTGACGAAGGCCCGGACGGTCTTGATCACCTGCTCGTGCTGCAGCGTCTCCCCGACCATCGTGGTCGAGTCACCGTCCTTGATCTGAATCACGATGTCGCGCTTGCCGTCTCCGGTGTAGTCGTCGCCGGCCCCGAACACCGTGTGCCAGAGCTTGGCGCCGACGAAGACTCCCACCAGGACGACGACGGCCACGACCGCGAGCACGATCTTGCCGGCGAACCGCCGGCGGCGGCGTCCCCGTTCGGCCTGGTTCCGGGCGACGCGACTCTTTTTCCGGGACGGACCGACCGCTTCGGGCTCGGCCCGTTGGCGCCGTGCGCTGTCAACCATCGGCGGGCTCCCCCGCAGCCAGGGTGGCGCGACGCTGGTCGAGCCAGCTCTGCAGGATGGCCACCGCGGCCGCCTGGTCGATCACCGCGCGCTGCTCTCTGGCCCGGACGCCGGCCGCGCGCAGCGAACGCTGCGCGCTCACCGTGGTCAGCCGCTCGTCGGCCAGTCGGACGGGCGTGGGGGCGATCCGCTGGCCCAGGGTGTCGGCCAGCTCCATGGCGTCGAGCGCCGAGGGCCCCGTGCGGTCGGCCAGCGTCCGCGGCAACCCGACGACCACCTCGACCGCCCCGAGCTCGGCGGCCAGCTCGGCCAGTCGCCGCACGTGCTTGCCGGACCGGTCGCGCCGCACGGTTTCCACCGGGGTGGCCAGGATGCCGTCGGGGTCGCTGCAGGCGACACCGATGCGCACGCTGCCGACGTCGACGCCCATCCGTCGGCCGCGTCCGGGATCCTGGTCGGGGTCGCCGGGCCGGTCGGGCAGGCGATGCTGTGCGGGGACCACTCAGCCGACCCGCGCTATCTCGGAGCGGAGCGCGTCGAGCGCCGCGTCGATGCGGGTCGGATCCTTCCCGGCGCCCTGCGCCAGGTCCGGCTTGCCGCCACCGCGGCCGTCGACGGTCGCAGCCAGCTGCTTGATCAGGTCGTTGGCGCGGATTCCGAGGTCCTGGGCGGCGGGGTTCGCGGCGACCGCGTACGGCACGCTGCCGCCCTCGCCCTCCGCGATCAGCGCCACCACCGCGGGCTCGCTGCCCAGCTTGCCGCGGATGTCGCCCACCAGGGAGCGCAGGTCGCCCGCCGTCATCCCCGCGGACATCCGTTGCGCCACCACACGGACGTTACCGATACGCTCCGCGCCGGCCGCGGCGTTGGTCGCGGCGGCACGCGCGCCGGCCAGCCGCGCGCGTTCGAGCTCCTTCTCGGCGGCCTTGAGCCGCTCCACCAGGCCGGCCACCCGGGCGGGCACCTCGTCGGACGGCACCTTCAGCGACGACGCCAGCCCGGCCATCAGGGCGCGTTCTTTCGCCAGGTGGCGGAACGAGTCCAGCCCCACGTAAGCCTCCACCCGGCGCACCCCCGAGCCGACCGACGATTCGCCAAGGATGGTGACCGGCCCGATCTGGGCCGAGTTGTGCACGTGGGTCCCACCGCAGAGCTCCAGCGAGAACGGCCCGCCGATCTCCACCACGCGGACCTCGTCCGGGTAGGCCTCGCCGAACATCGCCATCGCGCCCATGGCCTTGGCCTTGTCCAGCCGCTCGAGGAACGTGTGCACCTCGAAGTCGGCCTGCACGGCCTCGTTGGTGACCTCCTCGACCTGGGTGCGCTGCTCGTCGGACAGCGGGCCCTGCCAGTTGAAGTCGAATCGAAGGTAGCCGGGGCGGTTCAGCGACCCGGCCTGGACGGCGTTGGGGCCCAGCACTTGTCGCAGCGCGGCGTGCACCATGTGGGTGCCCGAATGCCCCTGCGTGGCCCCGCGGCGCCATTCCGGGTCGACCGCCGCGACGACGGTGTCGCCCTCGACGAATTCGCCGGATTCGACGTTGACCCGGTGCACCCACAGGGTTTTTGCGATCTTCTGCACGTCGGTGACCGCCGCACGGGCGCTCTCGCCGGCCCCCGTCCCGCTGATGGTGCCCTCGTCGGCGATCTGCCCGCCGGACTCGGCGTAGAGCGGGGTGCGGTCGAGCACGAGCTCGACCTGCCGCGCGCCCGCCCCTTCCGTTTGCGCGCCGTGGGTGACGACCGGCACCCGCTTACCGTCGACGAAGATTCCGAGAATCTTTGCCTCCGACGACAATTCGTCGAAGCCGGTGAATTCGGTGGGCCCGGCGTCGACCAGCTCCCGGTAGGCGCTCAGGTCGGCGTGCGCGTGCTTGCGGGCGGCGGCGTCCGCCTTCGCCCGGCGCCGCTGCTCGGCCATCAGTTCCCGGAAGCCGATCTCGTCGACCTGCAGGCCGGCGTCGGCGGCCATCTCCAGGGTCAACTCGATGGGGAAGCCGTAGGTGTCGTGCAGCGTGAAGGCGTCCGAGCCGGAGATCGCCTTGGTCCCGGCGGCCTTGGTGGTGCCGGCCACCTCGTCGAACAGCTTGGAGCCCGCCGCCAGCGTGCGGTTGAAGGCGGTCTCCTCGGCGACGGCGATGCGCCTGATCCGGCTGAAGTCGGCGACCAGTTCGGGGTACGACGGGCCCATCGCGTCGCGCACGGTGGTCATCAGCTCGCCGACGATGGGTCCCTCGATGTCGAGGAGCTTGGCCGACCGGATCACCCGGCGCAGCAGCCGGCGCAGCACGTAGCCGCGCCCGTCGTTGCCCGGGGTGACGCCGTCGCCGATCAGGATCGCCGCGGTGCGGCTGTGGTCGGCGATCACCCGGTAGCGCACGTCGTCGGAGTGATTGCCCACGTCGTAGGGACGGGCGGCCACCGCGGCCACAGTTTCTATGACCGGCCGCAGCAGGTCGGTCTCGTAGACGTTGTGCACGCCCTGCAGGATGAACGCCACCCGCTCGACGCCCATGCCGGTGTCAATGTTCTTGCGGGGCAACGGCCCCAGGATCTCGAAGTCGGTCTTGCCGGTGCCCTCGCCGCGTTCGTTCTGCATGAACACGAGGTTCCAGATCTCGATATAGCGGTCTTCGTTGGCCACCGGGCCGCCGCCGACCCCGCACTCTTCCCCGCGGTCGTAGTAGATCTCCGAGGACGGGCCGCACGGCCCGGGGATCCCCATGGACCAGTAGTTGTCCTCCATGCCGCGGCGCTGGATCCGCTCGGCCGGCAGGCCGGCGATCTCCTGCCACAGCCGGACGGCCTCGTCGTCGTCGAAATAGACCGTCGTCCAGATTCTTTCGGGGTCCAGCCCGTAGCCGCCCTCGGACACGCCGTTGGTCAGCAGGGTCCACGCCAGCTCGATGGCGCCGCGCTTGAAGTAGTCGCCGAACGAGAAGTTGCCCGCCATCTGGAAGAAGGTGTTGTGCCGGGTGGTGATGCCGACCTCGTCGATGTCGGGCGTGCGGATGCACTTCTGGATGCTGGTGGCCGTCGAGTACGGCGGGGTGCGGGCGCCCAGGAAGTACGGCACGAACTGGACCATGCCGGCGTTGACGAACAGCAGGTTGGGGTCGTCGAGGATCACCGATGCGCTCGGCACCTCGGTGTGGCCCGC
>NZ_LZJG01000340.1:0-775 GCF_001667785.1 Mycobacterium sp. E3247
ACGGCGAGCTGATTCCGGCACTGCCCGCGCCGATGGTCCGTACCGGGATGGCGGTGTACGACTGGATGTGTTGGCGGGTGACCAAGAAGGCCGAAGATAGCCAGCGCCGGGCATTCGGCCTGCCGAAGGCAAAGGGTCCTGCGCCGCAACGGATGGCAGCCCGCGGCGCGTTGGAGATTCAGGCCTATGACGAAGTGTGCTTTCCCGGGCTGGCCGACGAATGGGCGAAGTGGAACGGCCAGCGCCCCTTCGTCGGGACACTGACCATGGAGCTGACCACGGACGTCGACGACGAGGTCGCATCGTGGATCGCGGCGGGAACGCCGCCGATCTGCTTCGGCTTCGGCAGTACAACGGTCGATTCGCCAGCCGACACCATCACCATGATCGGCGAGGCCTGCGCCGAGTTGGGCGAGCGGGCGTTGGTGTGCTCGGGCAAAACCGATTTCAGTGGGGTCGCCCATTCCGACCACGTCAAGGTGGTAGGGGTGGTCAACTACGGGGCGGTCTTTCCCGCTTGCCGGGCGGTGGTGCACCACAGCGGCGCGGGCACCACTGCCGCGGGCCTGCGCGCCGGAGTACCCACCTTGAGCCTTTGGAGCATGAGCGATCAGAAGATCTGGGCGGGCCAGGTGGATCGGCTGAAAGTCGGTGTCGCCCGCCCGTTTTCCCAAACCACGCGCGAGTCGCTGGTGGCCGACCTGCGCCAGATCCTCTCCCCCGACTACGTCTCCCGCGCCCGCGAGCTGGCCGCCAGGCTGACGTAGCCCGCTGA
>NZ_LZJG01000341.1:0-3049 GCF_001667785.1 Mycobacterium sp. E3247
AACGACCCCGACCCCGGACCGGCATAAATCCGCGCCGAATTGACCTCCGGCGGTAACGCCCCGAAATCCAACATCATCGACTCCTTTAACTGGTTGTGCGGCGTGGCTCGGGTCTTGATTTGACGAAAATGCGGTTGCGGCGAGTCGCCCGGCACCCAACCCAGCTGCCTTCATTCCCGTCCCCTACCCGGCCGATGGTGGGCGGGTGAGCATGCTGTGGCGGAAGCCGTACTTGTGCGAGTAGCCCGCGGCGGCGGTGCGCCGGCCAATGGCGCCGGTGGGCATGCCGCGCAACAGGGCGTTGCCCGGCGGGCTGGTCGCAGCACCGGCCGCCTGCGCGGGGATGGCCTCGGCGTCGGCGGCATCGGCCGGGCCGATCGCGGAGGTTAGCGTGGCCCACTGCTGGGGCACGGACAGCGCCCCGACGTGAGAGGCCGTTCCGGCTCCTGCCGATACCGCTCCGCCGCCGATGCTGCCCAGATTGCCCAGGCCCAGCTGAGCGAACTGCGGCGTCGGGAACCAGGCACCACCGGCACCCGCCGTCGCACCGCCGGGACCGAACGTCAGTTGCTGGCCCATCGACCAGCCGAAGTTGGCCAGACCGTTCGACTGATACAAGAGGGACGAGGTCTGTTTCAGAACCGTGGTGTAGCTACCAGGTGTCAGCGACCACCAATTCGTCGGGCTGGGCAGGATGTCCTGCAGCGAGGCGCCGGTCGTGGTCGACCCTGTGGCCGCGGCCGCGACCTGCTGTGTCGTTTGCGACGCGGTCGCCGACAACACCTGCGGCGTTGCGAGCTGAGACGACGCGTCGGCGGCGGTCTGCGCGGCGTTGGCCGCCGGCTGCTGGACGGCCTGGGTCACCGCCAACGCCTGGTCCGCCGCCCCATCCGGGTTGGTGGTACTCGGCGGGGGGTCAAAGGGCGCCAACGTCGAGGCCGTCGCCGACGCCGCCGCATACCCGTACATTGCCGCCGCGTCCTGGGCCCACATTTCCATGTACTGCGCCTCGGTCGCCGCGATCGCCGGCGTGTTCTGCCCGAAGAAATTCGTCGCGACCAACGTCGCCAACAACGCCCGATTGGCCGCGATCACCGGCGGCGGCACCGTCATCGCAAACGCCGCCTCATACGCCGCCGCGGCCGCGCGGCCCTGACCGGCCGTCTCCTCGGCCAACGCCGCCGCCGCACCGAGCCAACTCGCATACGGTGCCACTGCCGCCAGCATCGACGATGCCGCCGCGCCCACCCAGGGTCCCCCGGTCAGCTCCGAAACGACCGAGCCGTACCCACTGGCCGCCGTGGCGACCTCCGCGGCGATCTCGTCCCACGCCGCCGACGCCGCCATCATCGGCCCGGACCCCGGACCCGCATACATACGGCCGGAGTTGATCTCCGGCGGTAACGCGCCGAAGTCAAACACCGACGAGCCCCCCGGATCGAACGACATCTGTTTCCCTCGCAACTGGTCTCGGTCGAACGACCGCCAAGCGTTTGCTTGGTTGTTGCGAAGGCTAAGTTGCCGCGACGTCCGGGCGCGGTCTCGACGAGACGGCGCGCAAGGGTGATCGGCTCGCCGACGGGCGTTTCCGCACCCGCGCGCGGGGGCACATCCGCGGTGCGTCGCGCCGACGATCGATGCGACTAGCTGCGGGAACACCGCGCTGGGAGAATGGCTTCTGATCGGCGGCCCCGCGTACGCACGCGAGAATCCACGATACGGGCGGGGAAAAAATCCGGCCGCAGAAAAGTCGCCACGATAAGCCGCCGCTCAGCTCGGGACGAGAAGGTCCGCGCCGGCGGGTCGCGTCCGGCACTCGAACGCCGAAAGACGCTTTAGCGCTGCACTTTTCGCGCGCTAAAGCGTCTTTCGCGTGCTGCGGACGGTTATCCGGCGAAGGGGGGTCGGGCCATGACGGTGGGGCGGAACCCGTATCGGGGTCCGGCCCCGGCGTGGGTGCCGCTGCCGATGCCGGCCAGGGGCATGCCACCGAGCAGGTTGCCCGGTCCCCCGGCGCCCTCGGGGGCGGCGCTGATGGCGCTGACCGGGATGGCCGAGTGGGTCATCGCGGGGATCGCCGGGCCGCCGGTCCAGGCCACCGGCACCGACAGCTTGCCGCCGATGGAGGCCGCACCGCCGATGGCCGCCGCCGGGTGCACCGCGCCGGCGCCACCGCCGAGCAGACCACCCAGCCCACCCAGGCCGGGCAGGGCCTTGGCCGCCGCCGGGGCCGCGCCCCCGATCATGCCCAGGGTCTTGGCCATCTGCACACCGAAGTTCCCCATACCGACACTGAAATACGGCAGACCCTCGGTGTTATAGAACAAACTGGCGAACGGACTGTAGCCGTTCGTGAGCGCCCCCAAGCTGGTCGGGAAGGCGGTCTGCCCCGTCAGCAGATACCAGATTTCGCTGTACGTTGGCGCGGGCGGCCCGGATGCAGCCGGCGCCGCCGCGGCCTGCAACGTGTTAGGCGTCGACGTGACCACCTTGGACAGCGCCGAGGCGGTGTTGCTGGCCGTGCTGTTGGTCGTCGCGCTGGTGACGGCCGCGCCCTGGGTGGCCTGGGCCGACGGGCTGGCGATCTGAGGTGCCGCGCTGAACGGTGTCACCTTGGTCGCCGTCGCCGACTGCCCCGCGTAGCTGTACATCGCGCCGGCGTCTTGGGCCCACATCTGGCCGTACTGGGCTTCCAGCTGCGTGATGGCCGGGGTGTTTTGGCCCAGCACGTTGGTCTGGATCAGCTGCATGGTCTGCGCTCGGTTGGCCGCGACCAGCGGCGGGGGCACCGTGGCGGCCAGCGCCGCCTCATAAGCAGCCGCTGCCGCCTGCGCTTGGGTGGCCGCCTGCTCGGCCTGGGCCGCGGTGGTGGTCATCCACGTCACATACGGCTGCACCGCGGCGGCCATCGTCGCCGACGCCGGGCCCATCCACTCCTCGCTGCTCAGCGCCGTGATGATCTTGTCGTAGCTCAGCGCCGCCGCATTGAGCTCCGCCGCCAGCGCATTCCACGCCGACGCCGCGGTCATCAACGACCCCGACCCCGGAC
>NZ_LZJG01000342.1:0-5879 GCF_001667785.1 Mycobacterium sp. E3247
AGCAGCGCCAGGCGATCCTGCAGGCGGTGCGGGAACTGCTGCAGGAGAAGCCATTCGCGGAGCTGTCGGTCAGCACGATCAGCCTCCGGGCCGGGGTGGCCCGGAGCGGCTTCTACTTCTATTTCGACTCCAAGTACGCCGTGCTGGCCCAGCTGATGGCCGAGGCCGCCGCGGAACTCGAAGAGCTCACGCAGGACTTCGCCCCCCGCCAGCCCGGCGAGTCGCCGGAGCAGTTCGCCCAGCGCATGGTCGGCAGCGCGGCCGCCGTGTACGCGCACAACGACCCGGTGATGACCGCGTGCAACGAGGCGCGCAACACCGACGTCGAGATCCGTAATCTCATGGACCAGCAGTTCGAGGTGGTGCTGGGGCAGATCGTCTCCATCGTCGAGGCGGAGATGAAGGCGGGCACCGCCAGTCCGATCAGCGACGACCTGCCGACGTTGATCCGCACCCTCGCCGGTACCACCGCGCTGATGCTGACCGGCGACCCGATCCTGGCCGGTCGTGACAGCGATCGCGACCGCCGCGTGCGCGTGCTGGAGCGATTGTGGCTGCACGCGCTCTGGAGCGGGCGTCCCTAGGCCGTTACCGCCGGTATCGTCACGGCAATGGGGCAGCAGGGATATTTCGCGGGAAAGCGGTGTCTGGTCACCGGGGCGGCCAGCGGCATCGGCCGCGCCACCGCGCTGCGGTTGGCGGTCCAGGGCGCCGAGCTCTATCTCACCGACCGTGACCGGGACGGGCTCGAGCGGACGGTGGTCGACGCCCGCGCGCTGGGCGCACGGGTGCCCGAGCATCGGGCCCTCGACATCGCGAGCTATGACGAGGTGGCGGCGTTCGCCGCCGACATCCATCGGGACCACCCGAGCATGGACGTCGTGCTCAACATCGCGGGGGTGTCCGCCTGGGGCACCGTCGACCGGCTCACGCACGAGCAGTGGACCAAGATGATCGCGATCAACCTGATGGGTCCGATCCACGTCATCGAAACGTTCGTGCCGCCGATGGTGGCGGCCCGCAACGGCGGGCACCTGGTCAACGTCTCGTCGGCCGCCGGGTTGGTCGCGCTCCCGTGGCATGCGGCCTACAGCGCCAGCAAGTACGGCCTGCGGGGGCTGTCGGAGGTGCTGCGCTTCGACCTGGCGCGGCACCGCATCGGGGTGTCGGTCGTGGTGCCCGGCGCGGTGAACACCCCGCTGGTCCAGACCGTCGAGATCGCCGGCGTGGACCGCGAAGACCCCAAGGTGGCCCGCTGGGTGAACCGCTTCAGCGGCCACGCCGTCTCGCCGGAGAGGGCGGCCGAGAAGATCCTGGCCGGGGTGGCCAAGAACCGCTACCTGATCTACACCTCGGCGGACATCCGGGCGCTGTATGCCTTCAAGCGGCTGGCCTGGTGGCCCTACAGCGTGGCGATGCGTCAGGTGAACGTGGTGTTCACCCGGGCGCTGCGGCCGGCGCCGGCGCCGCTAGTCCGGCATGGCCAGTTCGAGGCGCACGCCCAGCAGCCGGACCGGGCGGTCGAGCTCGAATAAGTCCAACACCCGCAGCGCCGCGGCGACGATGGTGTCGCGATCGGTGGTTGGCGCCTCCAGCTTGCGGACCTTGGTGCGGGTGTAGAACGTCGCGGTCCGCACCGTGACCGCCACCCGCGTCACGATGCGGCCCGACGCGAGCACGTCGGTCAACGCCTGTTCGGCCAATTGCGTGACCGCCGAATCCATTTCGGTGCGTTCGGTGAGGTCGCGCGGGAAGGTGACGACGTGGCTGCGCGAGCGCGGGATCCACGGCTCGGCGCTGACTTGCGCGTCACCGCCGCCCTTGGCCAGCAGCAACAGCCACAGCCCGGTGCGCGGACCGAACGCAGACGTCAGCAGTTCGGCGTCGCTGTGCGCGAGCTCGCGCACCGTCGTGATCCCCAGCGCGGCAAGCTTTTTCGCGGTCTTGGGGCCCACGCCCCACAGCGCGTCGACCGGCCGGTCCGCCATCATCGTCATCCAGTTCGCATCGGTGAGCGCGAAGACGCCCGCCGGTTTGGCGAAGCCCGTCGCCACCTTGGCGCGCTGCTTGTTGTCGCTGATGCCGACCGAGCACGACAGCCCGGTTTCCGCCGAGATGACCGCCCGGATCTCTTCGGCCACTTCGTTCGGGTCGGCGCCGGCCACCCCGACGTACGCCTCGTCCCAGCCCCACACCTCGACCGGGTGTCCCAGGTCGCGTAGCAACCCCATCACCTGTTGGGAGGCGGCGTCGTAGGCATCGGAGTCCGACGGCAGGAACGTCGCCTCGGGGCAGCGGCGGGCCGCCGCCCGCAACGGCATACCGGCGTGGACGCCGAATTCCCGGGCCTCATAGGAGGCGCAGGTGACGACCTTGCGCGGCTCGGACGGATCGCCGTTACCGCCGACGATCACCGGCAGCCCGGCCAGCTCGGGGTGGCGGCGCAACTCCACCGACGCCAGAAACTGATCGAGGTCGACGTGCAGAACCCAGCTCGGCGTCGACGCGGTCATGACGGGTCAGCGTCCACAGAGCTTGCGCGCCAGGCTTTCCCATGCGTCGCCGAGCGTCTGCAGGGTGTGGCCGCCCTCGGCGAGCTGGTGTTCGATGTAGTCCACGTCCAGCAACGCCAGCAACGCGTCGGTCTGCACATCGAGGTTGCCGGTGGACTCGGCGGCCTTCAGCAGGACCCGCACGTGGGTGCGTTGCACCATCGCCGGCGCGTTGTGGCGGCTTTGCGGATCACGGTTGACGGCCGACAGCAGCTCGCAGTGGGTGTGCGCGAACCGGATCCGCTCGCGGCCGAACGCCACCAGCCGTTCCGTCGGCGGCGCGCCGGGCCCCAAGGGCGGCGGCCCGAACAGAAACGCCTGCTGACTCGCTCGTTCGTCTTCGTCGAGCAGCACCATCATCAGGCCGGCGCGGCTGCCGAACCGGCGGAACAGCGTGCCCTTGCCGACCCCGGCGGCCGCGGCGATGTCGTCCATGGTGACGGCGTCGGCGCCGTGCTGGGCGATCAGGTTTCGGGCAGCCCGGAGCAAGAGCGCCCGATTGCGCGCCGCGTCGCCCCGCTCCTGGTGGACCACCTGCGGGGCGAACACGGTCAACGCGTCCAACCGGTCGCTCATGACTGCACTTTAGCGCCGCCGGAATAAAGCGGACTAGAGTCCGGTTTTGGGTCTTGTGGAGATGTAGACCAACGACCGAAGGGACTCCGACAAGTGACAACCAATATCTTGGCGTTCGTAGGAAGCCTACGCGCGGCGTCGGTGAACCGGCAGATCGCCGAGCTGGCGGCGGCGGTCGCCCCCGACGACGTGACCGTCACGATTTTCGAGGGGCTCGCCGAGCTGCCGTTCTACAACGAAGAGATCGACGACGCGATGAATGCCGACGTCCCGCAGCTGCCTCAGGTGGTCGCCCTGCGCGCGGCGGCCGCCGCCGCCGACGCCGCGCTGGTGGTTACCCCGGAGTACAACGGCAGCTACCCGGCCGTCATCAAAAACGCGATCGACTGGCTGTCCCGCCCGTTCGGCGACGGCGCGCTCAAGGGCAAGCCGCTGGCGGTGATCGGGGGGTCCTTCGGCCAGTACGGCGGGGTGTGGGCGCACGACGACACCCGAAAGGGCTTCGGGATCGCCGGGGCCCGGGTGGTCGAGTCGATCAAGCTGTCCGTTCCGTTCAAGACGCTGGAGGGCAAGGCACCCGCGGAGCACGCCGAGCTCTCGGAGAACGTGCGCGATGCGGTCGGGAAGCTGGTCGCCGAAGTCGGCTGATTGGCGGAAGTTCACAAGCCGGTCACCGGGTGACCAGCGAGGTTGCGGTAACCGGATAGCCAAAGCCGCCAGCCATTGGCTGGCGGCTTTGCTGACGGCTTTGCTGGCGGCGGCCCGGACGGGCCCGACGCGGCGGCTTTGGCGGGCGTCGCCGGGAGATGTCGGTGGCCGGTGATACAACGATTCGCATGGGCGGCTCCGTCGAAGAATGTGACCTGCGACACGCCGTGCGCGTGTCGTCCGAAAGGCTTACGACCAGCGAATTTCAGAAATGTTATTCAGAACATCTTGTATCTGGTCATCTTGTCGGCCACTAGGTGTAGTGTTTCGAGCACCGGCAGATCCCAGGTTCACCAGGCCGACCGGGGCCTGGTTCACCACCCGAAATCGGCTCGATGGGTCACTCGACCCCGACGGCCGCGTGACGGGAATGTGGGGGCTTGGCGGGCCGCTGAAACACAGCGAAGACGTAGTACCGAGTAGTTGCCAGTCCGTAACAAGTCCCACCTTCCGCAAAGGAGCGGCTTCTATGAGCATCACCGTGTACACCAAGCCGGCATGCGTGCAGTGCAGCGCCACGTTCAAGGCCCTGGACAAGCAGGGCATCGGCTACGAGAAGGTCGACATCACGCTGGATAACGAGGCGCGCGACTACGTGATGGCGCTGGGGTACCTGCAGGCACCCGTGGTGGTGGCCGAAAACGAGCACTGGTCGGGGTTTCGCCCGGACCGCATCAAGGCCCTCGCGCAAGCGGCGCTCAGCGCCTGAGTGGTCAGCGGCAGACGTTAGGTAAGAAGGAGGTTGCGGTGCTATGGACATCACGCAGCGCAGCCCAAGCTGGATGAGTGGCGACCCGCTTCGCCCGGCTTCGCCGCGCTTGCGATCGCCACTGGTCTATTTCTCCTCCGTGTCGGAGAACACTCACCGCTTCGTGCAGAAGCTGGGTGTTCCCGCCACGCGGATACCGCTGCACGGCCGCATCGAGGTCGATGAGCCCTACGTGCTGATCGTGCCCACGTACGGCGGCGGCCGGGCCACCCCTGACCTCAACGCCGGTGGCTATGTGCCCAAGCAGGTCATCGCATTCCTGAACAACGAGCACAACCGGTCGTTGATCCGCGGCGTGATCGCGGCGGGCAACAACAACTTCGGCGCCGAATTCGCCTACGCGGGCAACGTGATCTCCCGCAAATGCGGCGTCCCTTACCTTTACCGCTTCGAACTGATGGGCACCCCGGACGACGTGGAGGCCGTCCGTGCGGGCTTGGAAGAATTCTGGAAGGAACAGACGTGCCACCAACCGTCACTGCAGAGCCTGTAACGTCCGGCGCGCACGCGTTGCCCGGTGAGACGGACTACCACGCGCTGAACGCGATGCTCAATCTGTACGACGCGGACGGCAAGATCCAGTTCGACAAGGACGTGCTGGCGGCGCGCCAGTACTTCCTGCAGCACGTGAACCAGAACACGGTCTTCTTCCACAACCAGGATGAGAAGATCGACTACCTGATCCGCGAGAACTATTACGAGCGTGAGGTTCTCGACCAGTACGCGCGCAACTTCGTCAAGTCGCTGCTGGACCGTGCCTATGCCAAGAAGTTCCGGTTCCCGACGTTCCTCGGCGCGTTCAAGTACTACACCTCCTACACGCTGAAGACGTTCGACGGTAAGCGCTACCTGGAGCGCTTCGAGGACCGCGTGGTCATGGTCGCGCTGACCCTGGCGGCCGGCGACACCGGGCTGGCCGAGAAGCTGGTCGACGAGATCATCGACGGCCGCTTCCAGCCGGCCACCCCGACGTTTCTGAACTCCGGCAAGAAGCAGCGCGGCGAGCCGGTGAGCTGCTTCCTGTTGCGCATCGAGGACAACATGGAGTCGATCGGACGATCGATCAACTCCGCACTGCAGCTGTCCAAGCGCGGCGGGGGAGTCGCCTTGCTGCTGAGCAACATTCGCGAGCACGGCGCGCCGATCAAGAACATCGAGAACCAGTCCTCGGGCGTCATCCCGATCATGAAGCTGCTCGAGGATTCGTTCTCCTACGCCAACCAGTTGGGTGCGCGCCAGGGCGCCGGCGCGGTGTACCTGCACGCCCACCACCC
>NZ_LZJG01000343.1:0-654 GCF_001667785.1 Mycobacterium sp. E3247
TGGGAAGAGTTCGAGGACAAGGTCGACCGGATCGTCACCATCGGCGCCTTCGAGGCTTTCAAGATGGAGCGGTACGCCGCGTTCTTCGAACGCGCCCACAACATTCTTCCCGACGACGGCCGCATGTTATTGCATACCATTTTGACCTACACCCAGAAACAGCAGTACGAACGCGGCGTCCCCATCACGATGAATGATCTTCGATTCGCGCGATTCATTGGCACTGAAATTTTCCCGGGCGGACAATTGCCGGCGCAGGAAGACATCTTCAGGTTCGCCGGCGAAGCGGGGTTTTCCGTGCAGCAGGTCCAATTGCTGCAGGAGCACTACGAGCGCACACTCAATATCTGGGCTGCCGCCCTCGAGGCCAATCGCGAGCAGGCCGTCGCCATCCAGTCGCAAGAGGTCTACGACCGCTACATGAAGTACCTGACCGGCTGCGCGAAGCTGTTCCGCCAGGGTTACACGGACGTCGACCAGTTCACGCTGGAAAAGTAGCGGTCCCCGGCCCCTCGCCACCTACTTCACGAGGGTGAACTGCCCGACATTGCTGATGCCCTTGCGGAAGAAGTTCTCACAGCCGGTCAGGTAGTGCATGTACTTGCCGTAGACCTCTTCGGACTGCAGCTCGACCGCCTGCTTGCGGTTGGCCTC
>NZ_LZJG01000344.1:0-608 GCF_001667785.1 Mycobacterium sp. E3247
GTCGCGAGCTGAGTCACAGCGGCCACATGCGTTTCTCGCCGGGGGAAGCGGCGATGTGCCCGCCTCACAGCGACTTTCGGTCAGCGGGGCCCTCGGGATAGGGGGTCGAGTCACACCCGCCACACCGGTCCCTGGCGGGAGAAATCGTCGATTTGCCCGCCTCGCAGCGACAAGACCGGGGTGTCGTACCGGGGTGCAATGGTGCAGGGATGAATCTCCAGGGAATCGAGCTGCGTTACGTGTTGACGATGCACCTCGCCCACAATGGGCCGGCCACCATCGGTCAAATGATCGAAGCCCTTAATAAACAGGGCTTTCGGATCCGCGGTAGGGCATCGAAAGTCATCTCAGACGCCTTGCGGTGGGAGATGGGCCGCGGCAGAGTGCGTCGGATGGGCCGCGGTCGGTACGGGCCTAGATCCATGCCGCGGTCCACCGAATACCGTATTCATCAGCGCGTGCTGTCTCTGCGGCAGGCGACGAGGTTGTCGCTATGAGGCGGACAACTCGTCGATTCCTCCGGCCAGGGGCCGGTGTGGCGGATGTGACTCATCCTCCGCGAGCCCGAGCACCAGCGAGCCTAAAGTCGCTGTGAGGCGGGCACATCG
>NZ_LZJG01000345.1:0-719 GCF_001667785.1 Mycobacterium sp. E3247
GCCTTGACGACGTTGCGCCCGACGGTCCACCGGTGCACCTCATCGGGGCCGTCGACGATGCGGCTCATTCTCGCCTCTGAGAGCCAGGCCGCCAACGGCAGGTCGTGGGTGTAGCCCAAGGACCCGTGTATCTGCAACGCCGTGTCGATCACCTCGATCAGCATGTTGGCAATGTAAGTCTTGGCGATGGAATTCGCGATCCGCAAGTCGAGCCCGCGTTCCATCTTGTAAGCCAGGTGCAGGATCATCAGCCGGGTGACGTAAAGCTTCTCGGCGCAGTCGGAGAGCATCCACTGGATTCCCTGACGATCAGCCACCCGTTTGCCGAAGGTGACTCTTTCACATGCCCGCGCGGCCGCCATGTCAAGCGCTGCTTGGGCTTTCGCGATGCTCCACATGCCGTGCCGCAGCCGGCCGTAGCCGAGGCGATGCTGGCCCATGGCAAAGCCCTGTCCAAGTCCGCCGAGAATGTTCTCGTGGGGGACAACGAGGTCGTTGATGCGCACTTCGGCGTGGCCCATCTGGATTTCGCCCTGGTAGGTGGGGATATCGGATTCGCCCATGATAGGGATATTGCGGACGATATCGAAACCCGCGTTGGGCAGCTCCACCAAGAAGGTGGTGTATTGCCGATGACGAGGGGCGTCGGGATCGGTCTTGGCCATCACCAGTGCCAGCTGAGAAATGGACGCCCCTGAGGTGTACCACTTCTCGCCGTT
>NZ_LZJG01000346.1:0-918 GCF_001667785.1 Mycobacterium sp. E3247
TACTATTCCCAACACGTGACCGACCGACCGGCCGGCTCACAAAACACCGAGGGTGCATGAAACCCGGGATGGTTCAGGTCTGCGGTTTTTTCCGTTTGGGGCCTTTGGGGGCGCCGGTGGGTTGGTAGTCCCTGGTGGGGTCGAGGGTGAAGTCGCGCAGGATTTCTCCGGTGGTGGCGTTGATGACGGTGATGTGGTGGTCCTGGGCGAGGATCAGGACGCGGGTTCGGTAGTGGTGGCGGCCGATGCCGATGTGGTGCAGGCGGCCGTTGACGCGCAAGGTGATGGATCCGGCTTGGTCGACGCGGTCGGTGCGCACGCGGTTGTGGGTGTCGATGCGGGTTGCTGGGTCGGCTTTGGGCCGGCTGATGTAGATGACTGCTGGGGTGGCTCGGTGCGGCAGTGAGCGGTGGGGTCGGCGGTGGTTGTATTCGTCGGTGAAGGCGTCGAGTTGGGTCTGCAGCTCCGCGATGGTGGCTGGGCGTGGTTGGCTGGTGAGCCACTTTTTGAGGGTTTGGTGGAAGCGTTCTACTTTTCCGCAGGTGGTGGGGTGGTTGGGGGTGGAGTTGATCTGGGTGATGCCATAACGGTGCAGTTCGGCTTCGAATCCGTTGCGTCCGCCTTTGCCGCCGGCGAAGCGGGTGGTGAACACCATGCCGTTGTCGGTCAGTGTGGAGTACGGGATGCCATGCTCGGCAATGGTTTTGGTGAATTCGGTGACGACGATGGTGCCGGTGATGCGGCGGTGGGCGGTCACCGAAAGCGCCAGGCGTGAGCAGTCGTCGAGCCAGCACAGGATTTCGACGTGGGTGCCGTTGGCCAGGCGCCAGTGGGTGAAGTCTGAACCATCCCGGGTTTCATGCACCCTCGGTGTTTTGTGAGCCGGCCGGTCGGTCGGTCACGTGTTGGGAATAGTAG
>NZ_LZJG01000347.1:0-845 GCF_001667785.1 Mycobacterium sp. E3247
TCTTTGTCGAAGTCGAGGAACCGCTGCTTGTTGTTCGGGTTCTCCTCGATGCGATCGCGCCACTCGGCCACCTTCACCACGCCGTCCATGCCGGTGCCGCGCACCGCGAGGATGCTCGGGATGATGTAGAAGGAACCGAGCACGAAGGTGCCGTAGATGCCGCCGACGATGTTCCACACCACGAGCTTGGTGACCATCTCGGGGTAGAGCATCGTGGTCAGCATGGAATCCCTTGCGCCGCCTGATCCCCCGGCGAGGATGCAGCGCTCGAAGCCCAGCCCGGTCACCAGCTTGTGCAGCGTTTCGGCGCGCATGTGCGATTCGCTCTGCCCGTAGAACTGCACATCGGAGGCGCCGCAGTTGGGCCGGTCCCACAGCAGGACGCGATAGCCGCCGGCGGCGAGCGCGTCGGCGAGCGGGCGCAGGCCCTCGATCTCCTTGCTGAACCGCCCGCCCGGCGTCAGGGCGATGAGATCGCCTGCATCACCGAGGATTTCGTAGACGACGTTTCCCCCGTTGATCTCCATTGAAGGCACGCGATTCTCCTGTGGTTAGGCCTGCACCAGAACGTCGTTGCCGACGACGCGTACCGGATAGGTGCGGATGCTCCACTCCGGTTTGACCGCGGTCGTACCGGTCGCCAGCTCGAAACCCCATTGGTGCCAAGGGCAGTAGATGTACTCCAGGTCGCGCACCATGACCGAGTCGCCGGGAGCGGTCTCGTCGACGATCGTCCGACCCCTGGCCCGCCCCGAACACAGGGGACCGCCTTGGTGGGGGCAGTAATTCGCGATGGCATAGAAGCTGCCGTTGACGTTGTAGACCCCGACGCCGTGCCGCCCGAT
>NZ_LZJG01000348.1:0-83519 GCF_001667785.1 Mycobacterium sp. E3247
GACCCAGGTTGGTCTGGTTCGAGAGTGGTAACTCATGACTTTTGATTCGTGTCAACATAATTGGAGGAGACACAGATAATAGTCGACGCAGCCGAAACAGCGAATGCGAAGACCTCCGAAGACGCCGACGGGACCGGCTACGGCGCATCCGACGCGGCGATCGACGACGCTCCTATCCGAGGATGCTCGTGCTTGAGGGATCGCTCCTAGATCCGGACGCACCCGCCATCGTCGCAGTCGGCCCGACGGACGCCGTACCACGGGCAAGGCCGAACTGCTCGATATGGCGGGCGCGGCGTGCGATTCCTCGATGCGCGAGAAGGTCCCGCGGGAGGACTCTGTTTGTATCGGCGCTTTCTTCCAGCAGCACACTTATGTCGGCCGGCGGTCGGCGGCATGAGCAGATCGTCAAGTCACCGTCGGAACCCACGCGGCGATGCGATCCCACAGCTCGTAACGGTGGCTGGCGAAGTTGTGGCAGTGACCTGACTTCGGCACGAGGTGCAGTGTCACGTCAGCAGAGCCCGTATAGTTGGCAGGTTCGGCGTACGAATTGGGCGACACGTCAATCGCTGCGCCGAATCCTAGGAACACTGGAACATTCACCTGTGGCGCGTAGCGCTCGACGAATCCCGGCGTGGCGACCTCGGCGCCCGCGCGCACCGGCACCCGACTTTGCGCGGCGGTGTCGGCGTCGATCACCTGCTGTGGTACCTCTCCGGCATAGAACAGGCCCTCAAGATATGACCGCGGAACGGTCATGTGGCTGTCCTGCGGACTGGCACCCGAGAGCTGGCAAGCCAGCGACATTGATTGCTGGACCCGGCTTTCGAGATCGGCGGCATCTGTTGTTTCTTGGTAAATGTTGGTGACTTGTACCCCGTACCCGAGCAACACCACCGCGTCGTAGATACCGGTGTTGGCCTGCACCATCGTGGTCAGGCATGCGCCCATTGAGTGGCCTACACCGACCAGAGGGCCGGCCAGCGGCGAAACGCCGTCGATGAGATCGCCATTGCGCAGGCCTTCACGGACCTGCCGGGCCACCTCCGCGTCGCCGGCAGCCAGCAACTCCAGCCCTAGCTGGCCGGATGCGATTGGGTCAGTGCTCTCGCCGACGGCGAGGTGGTCCAGGGCGAGGACGATATAGCCAGCGGCGGCCAGGTGCTCTCCGAAGCTGTAGCCGGGGTGCCCGTCAATCTGCATGTGCCAATAGCGCTTGTCGTAGAGCCCGCCGGCCAGACACAAGAGCGCCGCGACCGCACCAGCCGGCCGCGGCGGCAGGAAGGCCCATGCCGTCTGGGTCAGCCGCTCACCGGTCTCGATACTGGCCGTCACTTCGAATGTCAATGGCGTTGGCATGGCACAAATTGTTCAAACCGCAGCCACCGATGTCCAGTGCGTTTTGTGCATCCCAACGTTGCGTAAACCGCAGCGCGCGACGAGTGTCGAGTGTCAAACTGGCGCCATGGAACTGCGCCACCTGCGTTGTTTTGTCGCGGTCGCTGAAGAGCAGCACTTCGGCCGGGCAGCCCAGCGTTTGCATCTGACCCCGGCACCGGTCAGCCGCGCCGTGCGGGCGCTGGAGACCGAACTCGGGGTGGACTTGTTCATTCGCGAACACCATGACGTGCGCCTGACGGCCGCGGGTTTAGCGCTTTGCGAACGAGCTGCTGAAGTCGTGCGTCATGCTGACTCGCTGGGCGACTACGCGCGATCGTTAGGGTACGAAGCGCTCGCGATAACGGTTGGCGCATTTCATCTTTCGCCACCGACGGTCTTAGACCGCACGGTGGATGCCCTGCGCGACCTAACAACGTCGAATGTCGAGGTTCAACTCGTTGAACCGGACCAGCTGCCGCGCCGGCTTGCGGCCGGCACGCTGGATTTCGCATTGGTGAACCCGACGTCCGACTGCGCCGGGCTGCCGTACCAGCAGGTGGCCGTTTTCGACTACGTGCTCGTCATGCGCGGCGACGACCCGCTCGCCGCGCGTGACCACATCGACTGGGGGGACCTCGCCCGACGTGAAGTGACACTGCCGCCCGATACGCCGTTCCCCTCGGTGCTCAACAACCTGCACGACTTCATGGTCTGCCACAGCGTGACGCGGTTCGACCGCATTGACAGCCTCGACGTGGCCGCGATGGCAAGCCGGATCCGCACTCATCGCACCGTGATTCCGTCGCTGAGCCTAGAGGCCGGCGGGCCGTGGCGGGTATTCGACGACCCAGCGTTCGCGGTGCGCCCGTTCGGCGAACCACCGCCGCCCTACGTCCTTTCGCTGGCGTGGAGCCCCCGCGCCCCGCAGCGGTGGGGAATCGATCCAGGGGACATCCTTGCCGCGATCGCCGGCCGCAATCCCGCATATAACCACGCAGACAGGTAGGCGGGTCTCTCGCCTTCCGAACCAGACTGTGAGTGCGCCGCTCCCAGACCCCGGAAGGACCCGACGAGCTAATCCCGGATCAGGACTCGACATACATAGGCCTTCGCCCTGACATGAGCCGCTTCGCTCCTTCGTTGCACTGACCATTACGGTGCTGCACCCGAACGGATTCACCACCGAACTGATCGAACCCTGCGAACCATTCTGCTGCCACGCCTTATCCCGCACCGCGCGGGCGTTCGCTAGTCGGTAGGACTCGGTGCCGGTCTCAATGATGTTGCTGGCGAACGTCAAACGGTCCACGATCGCCGCACACAGCCGCAGATCGGTGAAGGTCTTGGTCCAGCTCGAGAAGGAGTTGTGCTCGCGATGGCGACGTTGGCGGTTTACTCGCGCTCGGTGAGAACCTGGAAAGGCATCTCCGTAGCGCGACGACCGTGGCGGCCCACCTCAAGGGCCGCCCGCGCCAAGCCACGGTCAACTCCGTCGGCGACCCGGTCAGGTCGACAGCTTCGAGCGCCGCATGATCGCGGAAGTGGTCGGCCGCTTAGTCAGCCCAGGTAACCGGGACGCCAGGCGCCGAGCACTGCCCCGAGCTCGTCTCCGGCAGGATGTTTATCAACCGACGACGTAGGAGCCGTTGACCGATTCGTTGTTGTTTGCATAGAAGCAATCCTGGACTCGTCCGCGAGGTCCTATTCCCCTTCGATGACTGCCCAAGGGCTGGAGTAGCCCTCTACCCGATGGCGCTATCGGCCTAGGTAGAGATCGACCCACGTGCTGCCGTCGCCAGGAATGTCGTTCGGCGAACCTGGCTGACCGCCGGTCGGTATCGGCCGCCCATGCGCCGGGTCCGGGCAGAGATAAGGCGTTCCCTGACCGCACATCCCATTTCTCAGATGGGAGGGGTACATCTCCCAGTTGTCGTTATCGTTTTGCAGGCCAATCCAAATGAACACGATGTTGTAGGCGAAGTACCCGATGTTGGTCACGGCGGCGACGGCCAGGATCTGCAGGGCGGCCTTGGTCTTGCTGGATACATTGAGCCGCTCCACGCCCCGCTCGACCACCGACTGACCGCGATCATCGCGGTAGAACCGCAGCACCATCAACGGCGCCCAGCCAAGGGCGCCCCACACGATCGGTTCGTAAAGAGGGAACTGATGGGTCGTGCCCTTCAACAGCGTCAACCAGCCGACGGTGTCTGGATATGCAATGACGTGCAAACTGGTGAGGGCCACCTCGTTGAGATCCATGACTGCCATGAAGGCAATCGACCACGCAATAACGCCCAGCTTGCCGGTCTGTGGCCACCGCCTCATCACAAATTTGCGCAGGAACGCGCACCCGATCATGCACAGCGCAGCGCTCCAGATGAAGCCGACCCCGATGAGGATGGTGGGCTCGGGCATGAGGTTGCCACGCGGGGACACCCACCCGGGCATGTCGGTTGTCCACGAGCCAAAGTTCACCATCAACGACGAGTATGAGAACTGCGGCAGGATGTAGTTGAGGATCGGATCCCATTGGATTAGCAGCAGATAGGCGATGATAAGGATGGCGTCAAACGTCAAGCGCCTTTCGCGAATACACTGACGTCCTACGTAAACCAGGGTGCCGACGACCGTGATCACCGTGAATACCTGGAACGCAATGCAGAATTTGAGGTCGTTACCCAAGTCGGGGTTGTGGTCACCGATCGGTGTCGGTGTGGCGCGCCCCCCCAGGATCCAGCTCGCCGCGACATAGATCGCCAGGCCGACAAACGTCGCACCGACTGTCGCCCACACAACGATCGGGGGGATGGTGCGGACCCGCGGCGCCCTCTTCGTCTTGGCGGCAACGGACCACCCACGCGACGGTTCAACTTCGACCGCAGCCATACAACGCCTCCTTGCGTTATCGCGATAACCGTCCGAGAGTTAGAATCTACCATTTACTAGAAAACTATCAATAGCGCTGGTGAGCGTGAGTGCCATCGGCGCGGCGCCGAATCTGTCCGTCGTCCTTTTCTCAGGTGGGCAGAAACCGAGTGCGCGAGAGCTGCTGCCCTAAGCGAGATTTGAGATGCCTATATCGCGGAGAGGTCAACTAGCTTAGCTAATTGCGCAGAGAATCTGTCGTAGAACAGGGACAAGTGATCACCACCGACAGGCCAGCGTGGGCTGATTGATCTTGTACTCGACTGCGAGTGGACGCTCGACGGTATACGCGTTCAGGGTGGTGTTGTCCGGGAAGTACTGCCGCAGAAAACGATTGGTGTCTTCGTTGCTGCGCTGGCGGAGCGTGAGCCACCATCGTGGCCGATGTCGCCGGCTTGGCGCCACACACGGCAACGCAACAAGCCCGTCGACACCTTTAACCGCATGCGATGATCCCTCGCGACCGCAGATCAGCGATCTGGTTGTCGTCGATGCCGATCTCGCTCAGAATTGCGGTCGTGTGCTGACCCACGGTGCAGCCTCCGCTGGCCTTTGTCAACGACCGGGAGAACCGGTAAAGCGGTGCCAGCCGAAGATGTTTGTCGAAGATGGGACTGTCAGCTTCCACCGAATACCCAGCATCGCGGCACGTGTCGCTTTGCAGGACGATGCCCGAATTGCGGTCGGCGACTTCGACGCATCCGACGTCCTGTGCGGTCAGCTCGTACTCCCACTCGAGTTTGGTCTTCGTCAGGAAGACCTGTTCCAAGACGCGTGCCAAGACATCGTCGTTGCGTGCCCGTGATGCGGTATCGACGAAGCGCTCGTCGCCCAGCAGGTCGACGTAGGCCTGCATAGCCTTCGCGAAAGGTTCCCATTCTCGCGCCAGGGGAGCGGCGAGAAACACCCAACCGTCGGCGGCGCGGTACAGCCGGTAGAGGGCCGTGAGGCCGAGGAACTCCGCGTCGGCTGTCGGCACCGGCGGCTGGTCGCGATAGCTGACGTTCGACCAGATGAGGGCGTTCTGAACCGTGCCCAGCATGGTGGTTTCGGTGTGGTGCATATCGATGCCGCGCCGCTTCGCGTAAAGGCACGCGAGCAACGCGGAGGCGACACCCAGCGCGGCGATACCGTCGGCCTGCACCGCAGAAATCGTTCCGCCGGAGAACAGCGTGGCGGCCGTGCGGTGCAGGTCATCCAAGTCGGTCGGCGGGTGCATTGCGTCGCCGCTGTCGAGAACGGCCAGACCGGACGCCGCGGCGATGGACGGTGCGTACGCGGGTCGATGTCCGAATGGCCCATCGAGGCCGTAGCCGGAGGTGCTCAGGACTACCAAATCGGGGTTTATCGCCTTGAGCGTAGCTTCGTCGATCTTGGCTCGTTCAGCTGCTTGCCCGCGGAAGCACTGAACGACGATGTCGCAACGCTTTACCAGCTCGTATATCAGGCTGAGCCCCTCTGGTTTGGTGAAGTCGACCGCGCAGCTTTCCTTGCCTTGCAGCACCTTTGCACCACCAGCCTCCGGGAACGGAAGCATGTTTCGGATGTTGTCGCCGTCGAGCGGTTCGACTTTGATTACCCGCGCACCGAGGTCGGTGAGCAGCGTGGCGCCGTAGGGCCCGGCGAACATCGAACCGAATTCGAGGATCGTCGTCCCATGTAGAGGAAGTCCCGCAGCGACCTCACCGGCCGCAGGGAGGTTGGGCGGCTCCCGGCGCAACCCCCACACCGACGCATTGTGCTGTCCTACGCCCGGAGCTGGACGCAACGCCGCGAGTGGCTGGCCATCGGAGTGGATCAACGTCGACGGCTGGTGCACCGGGCCAAGCTCGGGGTCGTCCACAGTCACAGCTCGGCCTTGATGAAGAGTCTGGGGATGGTTCAGTGACTCGCTGGGTGTGCGGAAAATCTCGGCACTTAGATTTTCGTTTGCATCGAATGCCTGCTGCCATTCCGCGAGAGTGCGCGCCCTGACCCGCTCGATCATCAGGTCCCAGAATTCCGTGCGCAGTTCTTGCGTGGGTAGCGTGGGAAAACCCTCCCATTTTGGGTTCGCAAGTTCGGTCAACAAGTCGAGCTCTGTTAGCCAGGCATGCATCAATCGCGGCGATACCTGGGCGAACTGCAACCAGCGACCGTCTTTGGTGGGGGCCGCCAAGACCGAATACACCAGGGGGATCAGCGGGCGGCTCTGTTCGTCGTACACCGCGCCCGCTGGTTCGAAGGCGCCCGGATACCGGTCGAGCACTAATTCGTGGAACCAGTTCCAGGTATCGTTCGCCCCCACGCCCGTTACGAGATTGGATTCGACGACTTGACCGCGACCGCTCGAATCCCGCTCGATCAATGCTGCCAGGATTCCTTGCACGGCGGCGTGGGCCGCGCCCCAAGACGCATAGGGGGCCGAGACGTAGGCAGGCCCGCTTCGTGGGGTGACGCCACGCTTCTCGTGCATGATGCCGATCTTGGCCAGGACCAACGCTTCCCAGCCCTTGTAGTTTCGCCACGGGCCTTTCGACCCCCACCCGGTAATCGACGCGTGCACAAGTCTGGGGCAGCGCTGTGTCACCAATTCGGGCGTGAGTCCGAGGCGGCTCCCGTCCGCCGGCCGCGCGGTCGTCACGAGCACATCGGCGTTTTCTAGCAGCTGCCAGAGTCGTTGACGGTCGTCAGGTTCGTGGACATCGAGGGTGACCGAACGTCTGCCGCGTAGCAGCGCGGGCCATCCCGGGAGCTGTCGGAGGGAGCTGCCGTCGGGCGGTTCAACCAGGATCACGTTGGCGCCGCAATCGGCGAGGAACTGCGAGGTGTATGCGCCCGCCAGGGTGGTGGACATATCGACAACCAGCAAATCAGCGAGGGGCGGCCGGCCCGGTACCGGAGTTACTGCTGCCATAAACGCTCCTCATGGGGAAAGACGCATGGTGTGACCTGTGTAACGCCAGGATGACACCCGAAACGGTTAAATGTCAAAACATTTGATGAACTGTCAAGCTATTACTAGCGAGCCTCTCCGGCGCCCGAGGCAGCGCCATCGACCCAACCCAGATGCGCGGCGAGGGTGCGCACGTCGAAGACATCGCTGTCGGGGACCTGTTGGCGGACCGTCTTCGACTTATCTTGTGGTGCAACCACTATCGGGCACGAGGACGCCTGGCGACAATCTAGTGGATCAGTGGCTGCTCGGTGAGTTCGGCGACGACCCGAACCGCTACACGGACGCCAAGTCTCGCAGAAACTACACCGGCACTTCACCATTGAACGTTGGGTGTGACCGGGAATCTCCATGTGTCAGTAGTGCTTGTCGTACAACCCTCCCGCCAGACGTGCCAGGATCGCCGGTGCCTCCAGTGGTTGGGCCGGGAGGAAGGCTCACGCCGCTTGTGTGAGCGGTTCGCTGCCGATGACGTCGGAGACGTCGAAATTCAAGGTAGGGGCATTGATGGTCCATTCGCCGGTTGTTCTCAGGGGGTGCTCAGCAGCGGGATCAGCGCCGCGGTATCGGCGACGCTGCGCAGCAGATCGTTCAGGTGCGTGCACGTCGACGTGCCGGCCAGCTCCTGGCGGACCCGGAAGTGCAGCTCGTCCAGCCTCATTCCGGTGATGCGAGTTGCGCTCGCAACGGCGCCTGGACATTCCTGCCAAGGCAGAACTCTGGGTATCGCCTGCGAGTGCAGTATGACCCCCGTGTCTGCATCTACCGATGCATCGAGCGTGTATTCGTGGATGATGGTCTCGGTGCTGTCGGCGCGGACATAGCTGTCGCGAAACATCGCACTGATCGACACCTTTGAACTATCCGAGCAGGGTTGAACGTCAAGTCGGCGCCGTCGTCGCATGCCGTGAACAGGCAGCGGGGCCATGGCGTGCCAGGCGAGTGGATCGGCCGGGTCCTCGAGCGCAGGGGCCGGCGGGCCGGTCACGACGGCGGGGTCACCGCCCTCGAACGAGGTCATCAGCAGACCGCCGGTGACGAAGCCGGCGCACCGGTCGGCGATCGGCAGATAACCTGACTTCGCTGCGACTCCGAGCACTCCCGACGCTGACAGCGCATGACCGGAGATGAGTGTGGCGACGGGGACATCATCGAGCAACGTATAGCGCAAGTCGCGGCGTCGCCGCAGATCGGGCGCGGCCTTGTCAACCGCAGCGCGAAAGCCGCTCATCGCCGGCGCCCCACTGAGATTCATGTTGGCAACGATCGGTTCGACCTCGAGGTGCTGAACGACCCGAGCGAACGTCTCGACCGTCGCTTCCAGGCGGGCGTGGCCCACCTCCGTCGTGGTGCCGTCGCACGCCGTCTTGACGTCGCGTGCTCGGCCCGACAAGTAGACCGGATCTATGGAGCCGGTTTTGCGCGTCATATCGATGGAGCTGGTTCGCCGCACTGAGCCAGGCAGTAGTCGCGGCGTCCCTTGGGTCGGCTCGTGAATTCCATGCAACGGGTGCAGGCCGAAACGTGGCGTGCCTAAGTCGTCTTCGCTCATGCTTGGGCTAGTTAGGCGATGCTCACGCTCTTGGTCCACAGGAACTCGTCCAGCCCTTGCCGACCGCCTTCCCTGCCCATCCCGCTGATGCCGATACCCCCGAAGGGTCGGTGCACCCCCAGGTTAATGGCGCCGTTGATCAGGACTTCTCCAGTCTCGAGCGCTTCAACGACACGGTGGGCGCGTTTGAGATTGTTCGTGAACAGGCACCCGGACAGCCCGTAGGGGGTGCTGTTCGCGATCTCGATGGCTTCGTCTTCGGTGTCGAACGGCATGATCGACAGCACCGGTCCGAAGACCTCTTTTTGCGCCAGTTCGGAATTGGGGTCGACGTCTGCGAACACCGTGGGCTGCAGGAAGTATCCGTCCGCGAGGTCACCGCCGATGCGCTCACCGCCCGTGATCAATCGTGCGCCGTCCTGTTTGGCGCGGTCGATCATGCCCACGATCCGCTCCAGTGCTGCTTCATTCACGACAGGACCGCTCAGGGTGTCCAGATCGAACGGGTCACCCACTTTGATCATCGACGCGATCGCCGAGACTCGCGCGATGACGTCGTCATAGAGCGGTCTTGCCACGATCATTCGGGTCGGAAGGGCGCAGCCCTGGCCGCTCATCAAGCCCACCGACATCATCGTTCCGTAGCCGCAGGCGAGGTCAAGAT
The DNA here is from genome assembly GCF_001667785.1 of Mycobacterium sp. E3247. Taxonomy (NCBI): domain Bacteria; kingdom Bacillati; phylum Actinomycetota; class Actinomycetes; order Mycobacteriales; family Mycobacteriaceae; genus Mycobacterium; species Mycobacterium sp. E3247. The sequence continues at coordinate 9,463 of NZ_LZJG01000348.1, forward strand.
CAGCGTCCTCGAAGATGATGTTGCCGGATTTGCCGCCGAGCTCCATGACTGCCGGCTTGATCTGCTCGGCACAGGTCGAGAGGATCTTGCGCGCCGTATCCGGGCCGCCGGTAAAGGTGACTTTCTTGACGAGCGGATGGGCGACCAGCCTCGCCCCGGCTTCAGCGGATCCGGGAACCACGTTGATGACGCCGGCGGGAATACCGGCCTCTGCAGCGAGATCCGCGTACAGATTGGCGCTGAAAGGGGTGAGCTCGGACGGCTTGATCACCACGGTGTTGCCCGCGGCAAGTGCCGCAGGCACTTTCATCGCCAAGGAGATGAGGGGGCCGTTCCAGGTGATGATCACGCCGATCACCCCGTAAGGCTGACTGAGTGTATAGCTGAACTCACCGTGGGTTCGGAACGAGGACGCGATGTCACTGCTGATCTTGTCGGCCCAACCCGCGTAGTAACGCGTCCACTCGACCGACATCGCGACGAGCCCGCCCACCAACCCCGACGGCGTGCCGTTGTCAAAGGTACCGAGGCGGGTGAAGTCGTCGGTATTTTGCTCGATCAGGTCTGCAAAGCGCATCAGAATACGCCTGCGCTCGGCCGGATTGGTCTGCCGCCAACCAAGAAACGCGCCGTGGGCGGCCTCGACAGCCTCGTCGATCTCGGCGGCGCCTGCCATGGGGATCTCGGCGTCGGGTGTCCCATCGCACGGGTTGATGTGTTGGTAGGTGCCTCCAGACGCGGTATGCCGTTTTTCGCCGCCGATCCTCAGCGAGACTTCCGGGCGCGGCGTTGCAAGTGTCGACGTAATCATTGGCTCTCCCGTTGTGTGTTACCGAACCGCGAAGCCGGCGTCGAGGGGCCAAGCGGTGCCTGTGATGAATTTGGCCGCGTCGGAAACCAGCCATGCGACAGCTTCCGCGACATCTTCGGGTTGCAGGATCTGTATCGGAAGGACGTTCTGCATGGCGGTCAGCGCCGCGTCGTTGGCTTCGAATAGCTTGGCCATTGTCTCGTTCATCACCATGCCGGTAGCCACCCCGGTTGGGTGGATGGTGTTGACTCGGATTGATTGTGGCCCAAGGTGGTTGGCCCACACCTGCATCAAAGCTACGAGACCGCGTTTGGCGGCGGCGTAGGCCTGGCCACCTGCACGGTCGGTGCCGGTGGCCTTCAAACCAGCGCTCGAGCTGGTGATCACGATCGATCCGCCGCGGCCGCCGTCGATCAGAGCGGGGATCGCCGCCTCGACGGTGTTCCACACACCGACCAAGTTCACGTCGATGATGTCGCGGAAGATCTCGCGTCGCTTCGAGCCTTCACTGAGTCGCACGATTCCGGCGTTGGCCACCACGATGTCCAGGCGCCCGAATTCGGCGACACCTTCGCGGACAACAGCGTTGACGGCGTCGGCGTCGCGAACGTCGGCTTGGCGGGCCACAATTCGTCGGCCACGATCCTCAACGAGCTTGACTGTCTCTTCGAGGTCAGCGGGGGTCGCGTTGGGATAGTCCATGGAGTCGATGTCGGCGCAGATGTCCAGCCCGATGATGTCGGCGCCTTCACTGGCCAGGCGGACGGCGTGCGCGCGACCTTGCCCTCGAGCCGCGCCGGTGATGAAGGCGACTCTGCCTTCGAGATTCCCCACGAGTTTTCTCCTCTGACCTCAGTGCGGCGGGCTGCCGGTGTGGATGCGTGCCAATCTCAAACCGTCTTCGGAGTCGTCGACCTCGACGCTCCAGTTGCCGCACGAGCACCAGGCACGGAAGCGCCCGTTGTCGGGCAGGATCGCCTGCCCGTCACAGTCGCCGCCGGTGTTGGCGATGCTGGCGAAAAATTCGAGCGGTTTCTCGTGCAGGGCGCTGTCGTCGTCAGCCACCAGTGGCTCCGTTGTACGGCCGGAAAATTGGAAGCATCCAGCCATCGGCGATGGGCGAAAAGTCCACGCGCAGCGCCATTCCGATCGTCAAATCGGTCGGCGCGATGTCGACGACGTTGCTCACCAGTCGCGCACCCGGTGCGTCGGGCAGGTCGACGACCGCTGGTACCAACGTCAATTCGGGCATGCCGGGAATGCCGTGCACAACCGCGAAGCTGTAGACGGTCGCATCGCCACTCAGCTGAACCCAGTTGACGGCCGTGGACTGGCATTCCGGGCAGAACGGTGTGGGCGGCAGCCGGAAGGATCCGCAGTCGGCGCACTGCGGGGCGACAAGACGTTGCTCTTTGGCTGCCTGCCAAAACGGTTCGGTGTGTTTGTTGACCGCGATCCGGATGTGCTCGCCGGGAAGGGTTGTCGCCAGTGTGGCGGGGGGCGCGCTCATGCGGCGCGCCCCAGGATCAGCCCGCTGACCGGCAGACTGGCCGGCCCCCCGGTGATCAACGCGAGTTCGGCGTCGGTCACCTGGTTGATGGCGGTGCCGCGCATCTGCTCGACTCCTTCCATGATATGGGTCATGCCAACGATGTAGGCCTCCGATAGTTGACCGCCGTGTGGGTTGAGCGGGATCGAGCCGCCGTCGTAGCGAATCGCCCCGCTCTCCACGAACGCGCCGCCCTCCCCCTTCTCGCAGAATCCGTAGTCCTCGAGTTGCATCAGCACCATCGGGGTGAAGTGGTCGTAGAGCAGCGCCACGTCGATGTCGGCGGCGCTGATCCCGGCCTGCCGGTAGAGCCGCTCGGCGATCGGCTTGTTACCCGAGGAAGCGAAGTACTCATCGGGCATACCCATCCACGCGAACGCGCGACCCCACTGCTTGACTCCACCATGGGCGGCGGCGACCACTGGGACCGGTGGTTGGCGCAGATCGCGGGCACGGTCGGCGCTCGTCGTGATCACCGCGACGGCACCGTCAGTCTCCTGGCAGAAGTCGTAGAGGCACAACGGTTCTGCGATCATCCGCGCGTTGAAATAGTCTTCGAGCGTCAGTGGTTCCCGGTGAATCGCCTTGGGCCGGTTCAGCGCATTGGCCCGCGTCGAGATCGCGATCTCGGCGAAAGCCTCGCGCCGCGTGCCGTAGAGATGCATATGCCGACGCGCCAACACCGACATCAGCTGACCCGGACCGAACAGCCCCGACGGCTGCAGGAACGAGTTGATCGCGTCGGGCTCCATCGCCGAGAATACCGCTCCCAGACGCTGTTTGGACTGCTGCAACGCCATCACAGTGACGACCACAGAAGCATCGCCGGCGACAATCGCCGCACGCGCCAGCCCGATCGCCCCGGCCGAACCACCGCCGCCCGAGGTCAGCGCCGCGGTGAACCGGACCTCCGGTATGCCGAGGGTTTCCACGAAATCGCCGGTGTCCATCTTCTCGGCGTACCCGGCGCTGGCACCCGAGTAATAGGCAAAACCGTCGATGTCGCGCACCGATAGCCCGGCATCCTCACAGGCGGCGAGGATCGCCTCACCGGCGAGTTCGGTTACGGTCTTCGGCAACGACCCGCCCCGCTTGTAGTAGGGCGTCGCGCCAATTCCGACGATGGCGACGTCACGCAGACCATCCGAATTGCCCACCAGTTCAGATGCTTTCGGCTGGTACGGGCGGGACGTCGGGGAACAGCTCGAAGAACGCGCCCTGGGTGATGCGCAGCCGTGTATCGTCGCTGACCCCGTCGAACAGCGTCTTAAGCGTGTCCTGGGTGTGGCCGAACGTGCCCTCCATGTGCGGATAGTCGCTGCCGAACATCACGTTGCGATACCCCATGTGGTCGAAGGCCGCCACCGCGGTCTCGTCGTGCTGGAACGACGCGTAGACCTGGCTGTAGAGGATCTCCTTCGGGCTGCGGCTCAGCTTGGGCCGCACCGCCATATGGTGCTGGCGATACCCCTCCAGCAGACGGTCACCCAAAAACGGAACCCACGTCGCGCCGCCCTCAGAGATCAACACCTTCAAGTTCGGATGCCGGTCCAGTGCACCGCAAGCCACCAGCTTCATGGTGGCCCGCTGCCCGGAGAATGTCGTCTCGGCGTAGTTCATGATGGCCCCACCCGGGCCGCGATATACCTGACCCGCGCCGCCGGTCACACTGTTGCCGGCCTCCACGGGCACCGGATCGGTGCCGATATGGAACGCGAGCACCATGCCGGCCTCCTCGGCCGCCGCCCACAAGGGCTCCCAGTCGTCGCGGTGCCAGTCCGGTGCGCTCGGGTGCGGCGACGTCGGCAGGAACACCGCCTTGAACCCCTTGCCGGCCGCCCACTGCAGTTCCTCCACCGCGTCGTCCACCACCAGCGTCGAGACCTGCGCTGTGACCACATAGCGCGGTGACACCGCACAGATCTCCTCAAGCGCCCACTCATTGCTCGCGCGCATGCACGCCTTCAGCAGCTCCGGCGTCCGGAACGATGAGGCCCACATGCCCAGCGACGGAAAGATCACCTCACCCCACACGCCCTCCTGATCCAAGTCGCCGAGCCGCGCCCGGGCATCTCGCAGGCCCTGCGGCTTCGAGGCCAACTCAACGAAGGCCACCATCGCCGACGACGGCAGCTTCCGCCGAAAGATCTGACCGTCGACGTAAACCGTCTCGTACTCACCGTCGGGATCCTTCTCCGACCGCGGACACAACTCGGCCAACCGCTTCGGCAGCCGGGATTGCCAGAGATCGTCGGGTTCCAGAAAGTGTGAATCACCAGAATTCGTCCAGATCTTGGTCATGCCTGCCTCCAACCGGGTACTGGCTTTTGAAAAACCATTTTTCACTAGGCTAGGAGGCTGGGTGTCACATGTCAACGGCGATTCCACCGATCGACGGATTGAATCCCCAGCGCTGGCAGGTTATTGTGCGACACAAGGCACGTACATTGGCTCGGAATGCGATGCAGTGCCGAAAACCGACCTTTCGCAGGAGTCGCGTCGAATGCCCTCGACCTCCGACGCCCTTGCCGCCCCCGAACCGACGACACCGCTGGCTGGCATCCGCGTCGTCGACCTGTCCACCACGCTGCCCGGCGCGTTCTGCAAGCAGTTCCTGGCGGACCGCGGGGCAGAGGGTTTGATGCTCGAGGCGCCCCTGCGGTTTTCGTCGCTGGTCGGGCCGAGTCGGTCGGAGATCAGGGCGCCCGGCGGACGTCTGGCCGTGCGGCACACGGTCGCGGTGCTGCGGGTGTTCGGCTACGATGACGCAACAATCGCGAAATGGCAGGACGCCGGTGTAATCCATTGTGGCTGAGACTCGGACGATCAGTCGCTCATCGGAGCGACAGCACATCATCGACGCTGCCTACCGGTGCTTGGATCGCAGTGGCGAGTCGCTGACATCGATCACCGAGATACTCGATGAAGCCGGTCTCGGCACGCGGGCCTTCTACCGGAACTTCAGCACCAAACACGATCTTCTGTTGGAGATGTTTCGGAGGGATCGCAAGGCGGTGCAGGAGCAACTGCGCGAGGTAGTGGCGCGCGCGGAAACCCCGGTGGAGGCCCTGCGGTCGTGGATGACGCACATGTTCGAGCTGGTGTCGAATCCGCGCAAGCGCAAGAGGGTGGCGATTTTCTACTCCGAGGAACTGCGGCGCACTCCAGGTTATGCGCGCGAACTCGAAATCGGGATGGCGGCCGATCAGGCATCGATCGCCGCCATACTTCACCGAGGCAAAGCAGAAGGAATCTTCACCGCGTGCAGTCCGGAGGTGGATGCTCGGTCGATTCGGGCGGCTTTCGAGGCCGCACTTCTCGACCGGTTTCACCAGAAGTCGATGACAGACGTCACCGACGAGGTCGACTATCTGCTGGGTTTCGTGCTGCGCGGTCTGGGCGCCGCTTAGTCTTTCAGCAAGGAAGCGAGCTTCGTGCCGATCGTCTGAACATGTCTCAGCGCCCACTCTTTCGGCATCCCACCCAGCGACGCACAGAAGAACACGGTCTCGGTAGTGTCGCTCGCCTGAGAGTTCGTTGTCACTACGCACCAGCCTAAGCTAGAATCTACTGATATATAGAAAGTATGGTCACGACCGATCTCTCGATGCGTGTCTCGCGATACCGATCGCCCAGCGTTCACGCACGGTGCCAGCAAAGGACGGTGTCAGCACATGGGCTCGAGTGAATCATTGAGGGGCAAAGTCGCCGTCATCACCGGCGGCGCCAGCGGGATCGGTTTGGCTACGGCACGAAGGCTGGCGGATCGGGGTTGCAAGCTCGTGCTGGCCGACATCGAACAGGCGGCTTTGAACTCAGCTGCAGCGGAACTGCCTGCCGGCACCGAGGTGTTGCCAGTCCGTACTGACGTCTCCAAGCGTGCGGACGTCGAGAGCCTTGCAGCGCGCACAAGTCAGCACTTCGGCCCCGTCGACATCTTGTTCCTCAACGCCGGCGTGGGAGCCACGGGGCCGCTGGTCGACGCAACGCACGAGGACTGGGAGTGGATGATCGGCGTCAATCTCTGGGGTCCCATTCATGGTGTCGAGGTGTTTCTCCCATCGATCGTGCGGGCCGCCCGGAGTGCGCACATCATCTTCACGGCATCGTTCGCGGGCCTCGTCGCCAATGCAGGACTGGGTCCCTACTCGGTCACCAAGTACGGTGTTGTGGCGCTCGCCGAGACGCTGCATCGTGAACTGCGCGAATCGCTGGTAAAGGTCAGCGTGCTCTGCCCGATGAAGGTCGGGACGAACATCGAGCACTCGCATCGCAATCGCCCGGCTCACCTCGGCGGTCCGAATGCCGCCTCCGATGTTGACTTCGACGACCCTGGATTTGCGGGCCGCATCGTGTCGCCCCACGACGCCGCGAAGATCGTCGTCGACGCAATCGGTTCCAACGAGCTGTACTTGTTCACTCACGAGGAGTGCCGCGAGCCGATCGCGCGCCGATTCCGAAAGATCGACGCCGCGTTCGAGACGTCCCCGAGTCGAGCGTGATGGCCGACGGCACGCATGCGCGTTCTGCCCTCATCACCGGCGCCTCTCGCGGGATCGGATTGGCTATCGCACGGCGCCTGGCCGAGCGGAACATGGCGCTTACCATCACCGCTCGCAACGAAGAAGCCCTGGTGGCGGTGCGCGACGAACTCCGCGAATTAGGCGCGCCTGCAGTACTTTCCGTCGCCGCGGACATCGCTGATCCGGATGCCCCGGTCGGTCTGATCCGGCGGCACCGTGACGAATACGGCGACATGTCGGCATTGATACTCAATGCCGGCGTCGGTACGGCAGGGTTGATCGCCGACTACCCGCTGAAGCGACTCGACAAGACCATCGCGGTCAACTTCCGGAACCCCTTCGTCCTGATCCAGGAAGCCTTGCCGATGCTCCGCGCGGCGGTCGCTCGGCATCCGTCTGAGGGGGCCAAGATCATCGTGCTTTCCTCGATCACCGCCATCTACGCCGAGGCCCAACTGGCTGCGTACGGCGCCTCGAAGGCCGCGATTGCCTCGCTGGTGGACACGCTGAACGCCGAAGAGTCGGGCACCGGCATATCTGCTACCGCGATCGCGCCTGCCTACGTCGACACCGACATGTCGGAGTGGGTACGTGGCCGCATCGCGCCCGAGGAAATGATCCCGGCCGAAGACGTGGCGACCTTGGTCGAGTTCCTGCTGAGGATGTCGGCGCGCTCGGTCATCGGTCGGGTCGTGATAGCGCGGGCAGGCACCGACGGCTACGAGGCGTAACGCCCGAGAGGGCCGCCGCGTCGTACCCGTGGCGGCCCTCTCGGGCGTGCATCTAGAGCGCGTCGACGTCGAAGGTGGCCAGCTTGGCGGCTGAGACGTCAGTGATCTCGTCCCACTTCGCCGCAACATCGTCGATGCTCGGCGCCGCCCCGGTGAAGGTCACGCCGTCGGTCTGGAACAACACGGCGCGCTGCACCTTGCCGCCGCCCACGATGAACACCGAAGCGCTGTCGGAGTTCTCCTCCGTCATCAGGTAGCCCACCACGGGCGCGACATACTCGGGTGTCAAGCGCTCGAAGACCTCCGGTGTCATGATGTCCTGCGTCATGCGCGTCGCGGCGATGGGCGCCACGGCGTTGGCCATGATGTCGTATTTTGCGCCCTCCTGCGCAAGCGTATTGATCAGCCCGACAAGTCCCAGTTTGGCCGCGCCGTAGTTGGCCTGGCCGAAGTTGCCGAACAGCCCGCTGGTCGAGGTGGCGACGACCACGCGGCCGAAGTGCTGCTCGCGAAAGTGCGGCCACGCGGCGCGGATGACGTTGTACCCGCCGTAGAGATGCACCTTCTGCACGGCGTCCCAGTTGTCGAACGTCATCTTGTGGAAGGTGCCGTCACGCAAAATGCCCGCGTTGCTGACGACGCCGTCGATCTTGCCGAATTCATCGAGCGCGGTCTTGATGATGTTTTCGGCACCCGCTGGCTCGGCCACGCTGTCGTAGTTGGCCACTGCGCGCCCGCCGGCGTCCAGGATCTCCTCGACCACATCGTCGGCCATGTTCTGCCCGGCGCCGCTGCCGTCGCGTGCCCCGCCGAGATCATTGACCACAACGCTGGCACCCTCTCGCGCGAGCGTCAATGCATACTCGCGTCCCAAGCCGCCCCCGGCTCCGGTGACGACGATGACCCGATCCTGCACTCCTGCCATGAATGTTCCTTCCTGATGATGCCGAACGGCGGATTTGATGGTGGTTCACGCTTCGACGACGGCCAGCGCATGGCACCGGCTGCGATAGAAAACGATTGGTTGTACATCGTCATGCCGGGTGATGTCGGTGATCTGCAATATGACGATGCTGTGATCCCCGGCCTCGACGGCCTGGTAAAGACTGGCCTCGATCCACACACTGCACCCGCCAAGGAAAACGGCGCCGCTCGGAGATGAGACGACCGTGACGCCGGAGAAGCGGCCGCCCGTCTTCGCTGACAGTGACGGGACGGCGCCGCTGTGACCGTGGCTCAGCACGCTGATGCCAAGGCGGCCGCACGTGCGAAGGCGAGGCCAGGTCGACGAACTGTTCTGCACGCACACCGAAACCAGGGGCGGGGCAAGCGATACGGGCGTAAACGTACTGAGGGCCATTCCGCACGGAGCGGAATCGACCATGGCGCCGATGAACACGATTCCCGTGGGGTGACAGGCGAATACATCTCGCAGCAGTGCGTGGTCGAACGACGAAGCAGTCACGGCAGCCTTCGGGCAAGATTCGGTACGGCAACAGAATCTAGCACAAGGTAGAATAGCGGCGCTGGCGTGTTCGGTCGTCATGCGTCGCTTACCGGGCTCCGGCAGCCGCTCGAATGCACGCGGTGGCAGTAGGCCGCCACCCGCGGCCGCGGACCCTGAAGCGAGGCTGCGCGGACGTGATCGACGGCGTCGGATGCTTGTTGCGTTCCGTCCTAACGAAATGCTAGTTTCGACTATATAGTAGAAAGTCATCTGGCTGCTGCAGTTGGCCGTGCCTGAAAAGGAGGTTGCTCAATTGAGCACCCCAGTGATGCCGATCATCGATACCGATACACATCTGAGCGAGCCGCCCGATCTGTGGACGTCGCGGCTGCCTTCGAAGTGGAGCGAGCTCGCTCCCAAGGTGGTCTTCGACGAGCGCCGGGGCGAAGACATCTGGATCATCGGGGGGCGCCGACTGTCCGGGGTGTCCGGCTATGCGATGGCCGGGTGGCACGAGTATCCGCCAAAGCATCCGCCGTCCGCGGAGACGGCGGACCCCGCCGCGTTCGATGCCAAGGAGCGGGTGAAGCGGATGGACGCGATGAAGATCGCTGCCGAGGTTCCGTACCCCAACCTACTGGCGTTTTCCATGGACGCCTTCATGGGCTACAACGAGCCCGAACTCGTCTTGGATTGCATCCGCGCCTACAACGACTTCCTGACCGAGTTCGCTTCTGTGGCTCCGGAACGGTTCGTTTGCCTTACGACGCTGCCCTTCTGGGACCTGGACGAGGCGGTGAAGGAGATGAACCGGTGCCACGACAATGGGCACCGCGGAATCAACTTCATAGCCAAGCCCTACAAGTTGGGCCTGCCGCGCCTGCGGGAAGACCATTGGGCCCCGATCCTGAAGGCGGCCGAGGAACGTCAGCTCTCCGTTAACTTCCATGTCGGATATCAATCTCAGACCGAAGAGGACTGGGTTCGCATGATCAAGGACGTGCAGGGCCCGGCCGACTACGCGCAGGAGACCACAATGTCCTTGATGGGTCTGTGCGAGAACGTGTCCGAGCTGTTGCTGTCCGGAGTGTGCCACAAATACCCCGGCCTGAACTTTGTCAATGTCGAAAGCGGCTTCGGGTGGATCCCCTATCTGATCGAGAGCGCCGACTGGAACTGGAAGAACTCCGGTGCTGCGAAGGCTCATCCGGACCGCGAACTTCCCAGCCACTACTTCCGCAAGCAGATCTACACCACTTACTGGTTCGAACGCGAAACCGTGCGCTACATGGGCGCGGCGTACGCCGACAACCTGATGTTCGAGACGGACTTCCCCCATCCGACGAGCCTGTCTCCCGGGCCCGCCTCGACCGCGATGTCTCCGCGGGAAGTGGTCGACGAGACGCTCAACGAATTACCCATGGACGCGTGCCGCAAGATCTTCTACGAAAATGCGGCCCGCCTGTATCACATCGACGTAGAAGCCTGTCTTCAGAATTAGCGACTTGCCTCGGTCTGGTCCGAAATGGGCCAGACCGAGGTTCCAAGGGAGTGATTAGGTGGCCGTCGCAACAAATCACGACATCGAATCCGCCGCTCCGGGCGCCAAGGAGGTGTGCGACGCGCTATTCGCCTTCATCGACAGAGAAGTCGCGAAAATTCAGCAACCCATCGAGGCGGCTCTGCACGATCCGCGGCTGTACTGGCGCGAGGACGGGCGCATCGCCGACGAGGTAGTTCAGGCCCGTAGGGCTGCGCGAATGGCTTCGGCCGAGGCCGGCTTCTACACGATGTTCTGCCCTACCGAACTCGGCGGCGGCGGGCTGAGTGCCGAACTGTACTTCGAAGTATTCGAGGCTCTCTGTCACCGGTATGGCTCACCCCAGACGCAGCTGGCCTTCCAGGTCCTCGCACACGCGAGCACAGGTCCGACGGCGTTGTGGACCTACGCATCCGACGCTCTTAAGGCTGATCTGGTGCCCAAGCTCCTGCGCGGCGAGGTACAGGGATCATTTGCGATGTCGGAGCCCGACGCAGGCTCCGACGCCTGGATGATGACCACCACCGCTGTCCGTGACGGAGGCCACTGGGTGCTCAACGGCACCAAGCAATGGGCCTCGTGGGCGCCGACCGCTGACTTCTTGATCACGTTCGCCATCACCGACCGCGAGCGCTTTGCGGCGCGAAAGGGAGGGTTGACGGGCTTCTACGTGCCCACCGATGTTCCGGGATACGACTTGTACTCAATCGTCAAGGTGTTCGACGAAATCGGCGGCGAAGAAGCAATTCTCACCTTCAACGACGTCCGCATCCCGGATGAGTACCGGCTCGGTGAAGTTGGCGAGGGCTTCCGCGTCGCGATGGAGGGCTCTGGCCTGCTGAAGATGACGAAGCTCGCGCGGCTGATCGGTCTGGGCCGGTGGGCGAACGATAAGGCGGTCGACTATGCGAAGGTACGCAAGACATTCGGCAAGACCCTGAGTGAGCATCAGTCGATCCAAAACATGCTTGCCGACAACTGCATTGACATTTACACCTCGCGTTTGGCGTCGCTCGATGTGGCGCGTAAGCACGACGCTGGGGATCAGGCACGATTTGAGTCCGCGATGAGCCACGCGCTCGTCGCCGAGGCGATGTACCGCGTGTACGACCGGTCAATGCAGATCCTGGGCGGGATCGGCCTGAGCAACGAAGCGGCGATGATCCATGGCTGGCACACGACACGCGTGTCGAGAATCAGCGAGGGTCCGCCAGAAGTTCAGCGGCGCACCATCGCCAAGTATCTCCTGTCGGGCGCCTATAAGTTCTGACTCCCTGTCACGTCGAGTTGCCAGTGCTCTCGGGCACTGGCCCCACTCAAAGCAACTGTGACGCAATGGCGTTCGCAGAAATATCGAATCGGCGCGTCCTCAACGCAAAGCAAGAAGGGAACACATTTCATGGTCGACGCATACATCGTAGAGGCTGTTCGATCGCCCGTCGGTAAGCGCAACGGTCGACTGGCCGACGTCCACCCCGCGGAGCTCTCCGCCCAAGTACTCGCCGCGCTGGTGGACCGAGCCGGCGTCGATCCCGCCGTTGTCGACGACGTGATCTGGGGTTGTGTTGGCCAGATCGGCGAACAGTCCAGTGACATCGCACGCACCGCGGCGCTGACTGCCGGATGGCCGGACACGGTCACCGGCGTGACGGTCGATCGGCAATGCGGATCGAGTCAGCAGAGTTTGCACTTCGCCGCGGCCGGCGTGATCGCCGGGCAGTACGACGTCGTGGTCGCCGGGGGAGTGGAGTCGATGTCCCAGGTGACCATCGGTTCTGCGGCCGAATTCGGTGCCGGCCCTTTCCCCGAGCGGTTTCAAGCACGCTACGGAATCCCAAATCAAGGTGTGGGAGCGGAGCTGGTCGCCGAGCGTTGGGGACTGAGCCGAACACAACTCGACGAGTTCTCCGCTCAATCCCACCAGAAGGCCGCGGCCGCACAGGATTCGCACGCTTTCGATGACCAGATTGTGCCCATTCGACGCGCCGACGGTTCCGTCGTGACAGCCGATGAAGGTATTCGGCGCGGAACATCGGTAGAAACGCTCGCTGGTCTCAAGCCGGCCTTCAAGGAGGACGGCGTCATCCACGCTGGCAACGCCTCCCAAATCTCCGATGGGTCGGCGGCGCTGCTGGTCATGTCGGGAGAGAAGGCCCAGGAGCTCGGCTGCACGCCGATCGCGCGCGTGCACACCGCCGTGCTCGCGGGCGCCGATCCGGTCCTGATGCTCACCGCACCTATTCCGGCCACCCAGAAGGCGCTGCGCAAGTCTGGACTTAACGTTCGCGACATCGGGGTGTTCGAGATCAACGAGGCGTTTGCACCGGTGCCGATGGCATGGCAGCTCGAGATCGGCGCGGACGAGAAGCTGTTGAACCCGAACGGCGGCGCGATCGCGCTCGGCCATCCCCTCGGGGGCTCCGGTGCCCGCCTGCTGACGACCATGATCCATCACATGAGGGCGAACAACATTAGATATGGGCTGCAATCGATGTGCGAAGGTGGCGGGCAGGCCAACGCGACCATCGTGGAGCTGGTGTGACAACGTCGGAGGCCGTGACCACGAATGCGGCGCTCGTCCGGAGGTCCGGACGGGTCCTCGTGATCACCATCAACAGACCCGACGCCCGCAATGCGGTGAACGAAGCGGTAAGTACAGCCGTTGGTGATGCGCTCGAGGCGGCGCAGCAGGATCCGGCAGTCTGGGCGGTCGTCGTGACCGGTGCCGGTGACAAGTCGTTCTGCGCAGGCGCCGACCTCAAGGCGTTGTCTCGTGGCGAAAGCGTGCTGCACCCTAACCATCCAGAATGGGGTCTTGCCGGACTCGTCCATCACTTCATCGACAAGCCGGTCATCGCCGCCGTCAACGGTTCAGCACTCGGTGGCGGCACAGAGCTGGCGCTTGCGAGCGACCTGGTCGTGGCGGAGGAGCGCGCCGTATTCGGCCTGCCGGAGGTGAAGCGCGGTTTGATTGCGGGTGCGGGTGGCGTCTTCCGTATCGTCGAGCAACTGCCGCGCAAGGTCGCACTCGAACTCTTGTATACGGGCAGCCCGATTTCGGCTGCCGAGGCGGCACGTTGGGGATTAGTGAACAGGGTCGTGCCCGACGGCACGGTGGTGGAGACTGCGCTGCAGCTCGCCGAGCAGATCGCCGTGAACGCGCCGCTGGCGGTGCAGGCCAGCAAGCGCCTTGCTTACGGAGCTGATGACCGCATCATCGAGGCCGAGGAGCCGAAGTGGGCCAGAGTCGCACGCGAGGGTGAGCTGCTCCTTGCCAGCGAGGACGCGAAGGAAGGGCCGCGTGCTTTCGCCGAGAAGCGTCCACCCGTGTGGAACGCGCGCTAAACGATGGGCGATCGGCATGCGACATGCGCCATATTGCGTTCCCTACTTTCGAATTTGTGGTAGAATCTAACTGTTATTCGGTCTTCAGATAGGTCAAGCACATGCATGTTGGCAAGAGTGTGTTCTTTCAGAATCCCGACGAGGATCGTTCCGACTCGGCGCTTTACAAGCACGAGATAGCGCTTGCAGAACAGGCAGAGCCGCTGGGCTTCGAGTCGTTTTGGATCGCCGAGCATCACTTCGGCGGCTACGACGTGTCACCAAACACGTTGCAGCTGTTGACGTATCTGGCCGCCAAGACTAAACACGTCCGGCTGGGATCCTCAGTCGTGGTGCTTCCGTGGCATGAGCCGCTGCGGGTCGCTGAGGAGCTCTCGGTGCTCGACCACCTCTCGAACGGTCGTCTGTTGTTCGGCATCGGTCGGGGCCTCGGCCGCCACGAATTCGAGGGCTTCCGGCTGAACATGGGGGAGTCGCGCCAGCGCTTCCAGGAGTATGCACAAGGCATCCTCAACGCCTTCGACACCGGAATCATCGAGTCGGACGGTGAACTCTGGAAGCAGGCGCCCGTGCAACTTCGACCCCAGCCGCTGGCTCCGCTGCGCAACCGCACCTACGCATCCTCGGTGTCGCCGGAATCGATGGACATCGTTGCTGAACTCGGTGCGGGCATCATGGTGATCGCCCAAAAGCCCTGGGACGTCACGGTTGCCGACGTCAAGACGTACCACGATCGGTTCGTCGAGTTAAACGGTTACGAGCCGCCTAAACCACTGCTCATGTCCTTTGTGATCGTGCACGAGTCCTCAGCTGCGGCACAAGAGCTGCACGAGCAATACCACTATCGGTACGCGAAATCGACGTTCGATTGGTACGAGTTCAGCAATCCCGGCCTATCGAAGGTCCCCGGGTACGAGTACTACGGCAAGTTCGCCGCCAACATCGAAAAGCACGGGGCGGATAACTTCGTGAAATTCCTCGCCGAACTGCAGGTCTATGGCACGCCGGACGAGGTGGTGGAACAGTTGACCGACCATGTTCGTCGCATCGACGGCGTCGGGATGACGGCGGTACTTTCCTTCGCGGGAATGAGCCCCGAAATCGGTACGGCCAATCAGGAATTGTTCGCAGAGAAGGTCTTGCCCCGGTTGAAGAGCATCGACCCCGAGCGTGCGTTCCCGCCCGTTGCCGTCCCGGCGCATGCCTGAGGGCGTCGCCTCGACAGGGGAAGACCGCTCCGAAGTCCGCATAGCGCCCCTCCCGGTCGACGAGCGCGATAACGCGACGAACGAGCTGCTCGATAAAGTCGGCCCGGGTCGTGACCTCAACCTGTTCACCACCCTGGTGCGACACCAGCGGCTGTTCCGCCGCTGGCTGCCGCTGTGCGGTGGCCTGCTCAGCGGGAAGTTGTCGGCCCGTGACCGGGAATTGCTGATCCTGCGGACCGCCGATCGCTGCGGGGCCGCCTACGAATGGGCGCATCACCTGGTGTTTGCCGCGGACGCCGGGTTGACCTCCGAGGAGGTCAACCGGGTCCGCGCCGGTGGCGACGCCGAGGGCTGGACGGAACTGGAGTCGGCGCTGGTGAGAAGCGCCGACGAACTCCATGATGAGTGCGAGATCTCGGCGTCGACATGGTCGATTCTGGCGGCGCACTACGACCAGGAGCAGCTGATCGAGGTGCCGATGGTGGTTGGGCACTACCACATGCTGGCCTTCGCGGCGCGCTCGTTCGGCGTGGCGATCGAGCCCGCCTACCGGCCCGTCTCAGCGTCGCGCGCCGTCGAATGACCCAGGAGCGAGTGCCCTCATACCGGTGACGCGCGCCCAGGCCAGCTTTCGCCGGCGAAATGTCGACCGGACGCGTTTTAAAACCATTCCGCCTTCATGTCGACGGTCGTGCTGTCGAGGGTTTCGAGCAGATTGAGCTGGGGATCGACGCGGGGCAGTTCGTAACGGAAGAAGAACCTGCCGGCCTGCACCTTGCCAGCGTGAAAGTCAGTGTTCTTCGGCGCGCTGGTGATCAACAGCTCGAGCCACATCCACGCAATCACCAAATGGCCGAACGCCTCGAGATAGATCGCGCTGTTGGCCAGCGCCAGTTCGCGATCGGATTCGCCGACCAGTTTCGTCGTTATTTCGACGAGACGGACCCACCGCTGAGCCAGCTGATCGGCGAGGTGCCCGAGCTCCCCGCCCAGCGCGGTCGCACCGTCAATCGCCTTACCGATACGGTCGGACACCAAGGCCAGGCTTGCGCCGTCGTGCTGAGTCACTTTGCGGCCGAGCAGGTCGAGGCTCTGAATGCCGTGTGTGCCCTCATGGATCGGATTCAAGCGGTTATCGCGGTAGTGCTGCTCCACGTCGTAGTCGCGGGTATATCCGTAACCTCCGTGTACCTGGATCGCGAGATCGTTGGCCGCTACGCACCATTGCGAGGGCCAGCTCTTGGCAATCGGAGTCAGCACGTCCAGGAGCAGCTCCGCTTCTTCAGCCTCTTTGTTGTCCGCACGGCTGGCACGGGTGTCGATCAAGTATCCGCAATACAGCGCGAGGGCCAAAGCGCCTTCGACATAGGCCTTTTGAGCTAGCAGCATTCGCCGGACGTCGGCATGCTCGATGATCGGCACTGGCCGGTCCTGCGCGGATTTGCGCCCCGGAACGCGGCCCTGCAACCGCTCACTCGCGTATCGCACGGACTTGAGGTAGCCTGTGTAACCCAGTGCAACGGCGCCGATGCCGACGCCAAGCCGCGCCTCGTTCATCATGTGGAACATGTATGAGATACCGGCGTTGGGTCGGCCAACCAGGTACCCCACCGCACCTGCTGAACCCCACGGGCGATGGGCACCCTCGCCGAAGTTCAAGACGGTGTTCGTTGTGCCGCGGTATCCCATCTTGTGATTGAGTCCACCAAGGGAGACGTCGTTTCGTTCTCCGATCGCGGCATCGTCGTCGACCAGGAACTTGGGCACGATGAACAAGGAAAGCCCTTTCACCCCCGCCGGCGACCCGGCGATGCGCGCGAGGACCAGATGCACGATGTTCTCGGTCATCTCGTGCTCACCGCCAGAGATCCACATCTTGCTGCCGAAAAGTCGGTAGTGGCCATCATCGGTGGGTTCGGCGCGGGTGCTGACGTCGGCGAGCGACGACCCAGCTTGCGGCTCGGACAGACACATGGTGCCCGAAAACCGGCCGGCGAGCATAGGTTTGACGAAGAGCTCATGGTCACGCGTGCTCCCATATGTGGCCAGCAAGTTCGCATTGGCCATGGTGAGCATTAGATAGGCTGCGGTACTGACATTGGCGGCGTGAAACCAGGCGAAGCCAGCGTTTGCCACGGTGACCGGTAACTGCGCGCCGCCGAGTTCGTAATCCATGCTCATGCCGATGAGGTCGGCGGCCGCGAATGCATCGAGCGCTCGCTTCACCTCGGGGTTGACGTGGACGTGACGTCCATCAAAGGTCGGTTCCCTGGTGTCATTGAGCTTGTTGTGCGGTGCGAAGTACTTCTCGGCGAGTTGCTCGCAGAGGTCGAGGACCCCGTCGAATGTCTCCCTGCTGTGGTCGGAGTAGCGCTCACGCTTCGGCAGCTCGTCCACACCCAGCCACTCGTAGAGCAAGAATTCGACGTCGCGCCGTGAGATGAGGTCGTTGGGCATGGACGCTCCCTACTTTTCGATCGTGGCGGCACAGCACATGGCGCCGGTGACGAGCCCGCCGGTGCCGGTAGCCAATTAGACTGTTAAATCAGGCGACTGCAGCTTCTGACGCCACTGTTCTCGCAGTGCGAATTTCTGCACCTTGCCGGTGCCAGTCTTCGGCAGCGCCTCGAACACTATTCGCTTGGGCACCTTGAACCCACCGAGTTGCTCTCGGACGTGTCTTTCGATGTCGGCCTGGTCCGCGGTTGCTCCCGGATGCAGGGTGATGTGTGCAACCGGAACTTCGCCCCAACGATCGTCGGGCACTGCGACGACGGCGACCTCGAGCACCGACTCGTGCGAGGCGATCGCGTTTTCCACTTCGATCGAGGAGATGTTCTCGCCGCCGGATATGATGATGTCCTTGCTGCGATCGCGAAGTTCGAGATAACCGTCTTCGTGGAGTACGCCGAGATCTCCGGTGCGGAACCACCCGTCGGGCACGGCAGCTTCAGTTGCCCCGGGGTCTTTGAAATAGCCCGCCATCACATTGTTTCCGCGGATGGCGACCTCGCCCATGGTTCGCCCGTCCTTCGGTACGTCATCACCATTCGCATCAAGGACCCGGACGGGTTGCGAGACGATGTTGCACACCCCCTGCCGGGCTTTGAGTCGCGCGCGCCGCGGTGCGTCGTATGAATCCCACGATCGCTGCCACTCGCAGATGACGACCGGCCCATAGGTTTCGGTGAGACCGTAAAGGTGCACGATGTCCATGTTGAGCGCTGCGAGTCGCGCCAGGATGGTGGGCGTCGGGGGTGCTCCACCGGTACCGATGAGTAGATTGCGCGGAGGGACGAGCCCATGGGCCGCATCGCCGTACGCGATCGAGTTCAGGACCACGGGCGCGCCATTGAGATGAGTGACCCCCTCGTCGTCGATCAGGCGCCAAATTTCGGTGTGATCGACCGATCGCAAGCAGATGTGGGCCCCGCCCGCAGCGGTGACGGCCCATGTGAAGCACCACCCATGGCAGTGGAACATCGGCAATGTCCACAACATCTTCGAGTTGTTCTCCAGGTGCATCTGCGTGGCCATCGCGACAGACTGCAGGTATGCCCCGCGGTGGTGATACATGACGCCCTTGGGCTTGCCGGTTGTGCCACTGGTGTAGTTGAGCGAGAGCAAGGCGTTCTCGTCCGTGATCGGCTGGATTCGAGGCTCCGCCTCGGCGAGCAGCTGTTCGTATTCGTCATTCTCCCCGCCGCAACACACCAGTTTCATCCGCGAGTCGGCGATGTCCGATACCGCGTGGGCCAGTGTCGACAGTGAACTGTCGTAGATGAGGACGGCCGCTTCCGCATGGTCGATGATCCAGGCGAGCTCAGGCGCAGACAGCCGGATGTTGAGCGTGAGCAAAGGTGAGCCGGACCACGGCACGCCGTAGTGCGCTTCGAGCAACGCGTGGCTGTTCGGCGCAAGAATCGCCACAGCTTTTCCGCCGGCGAGGTCGATGAGCGCCCCGGCCAGCCGCGTACTGCGGTCGAGCAGCTCGCGATAGCTGAACGTGCGTTCACCGTCGACGACGGCCGTGTTGTCGCCGTAGATGGTGGCGGCGCGACGCAAGAAGCTGACGGGCGTCAGCGGCTCGAACCAGAATTCACTTTGCACAAGGCTTCGGCAATCTGTTCGTGGAAATGGATCAACCCCAGTTCGTTCTGGCCGAACACCAGCGAATCGACACTACCGCTGTTCAACCCCGACTGGATCTTCTTACACATCGGAAAGTCTTCCTGACCGGTGACTTGCATCAGGATGTCGAGATTGAGAATCCACTTCTTGATCGTGTCGTCATTGGGCGGTTCCGGTGCATAGATGCTCGTTTCCACCACCGAGCTGCCCGGCGTGTCGTGAGGGAAGATCCGCCATACCTCGAAATGGTCGAGCTGATGCACGACGAGAGTATTGGGAAAGACGACGTAGTGAATCGTGGCATGCGGGGGAAACTGCCAGGTGCTCCGGTCCTCGCCGATGTCATCAATCGATTTTCGGACGCCGATGCTGCGGCAGTGCTGATCGAAGGCGTCGAACAGCTGGGGGTGCGAGTGGTAGAGCCGCGAGATCGAAGAGTTGTGCAGCGAAAAGACGTGATATGTCTCGAGGAAGGTGTCGACGATCATCTTCCAGTTGGAGTCTTGAATTGCCTTGCGTGTCTCCACGTGATGGAAGTTGGCCAGCCCAAAACTGTCCAGATCCTCGCTCAACCGCCCCAGGTAGGCATTGGCGTCCACAGGGCCTCCGTCGAGCCGAGCCAGAATCAGACCGTGCGCCTCGTCGGAGGAGACCTCCGTCAGATTGGACGACTCACCGTTGAAGTAATCCTGGGCTATCGGTCTGCGCATCAGCTTGCCGTCCAGCGCGTACAACCACGCATGGAACGGGCAGCTCAGATTTCGCGCACCCGTTCTACGGCAGTCGGGCTCGACGACCGGCGCACCCCGATGCCGGCACGCATTGATGAATACCCTGGCGCGCCCGTCTTTGGCGCGAGTCACCAGCAGCGGCACACCATCGATATGCGTCGCCAAGACGGCCCCGGAATGCGGAACGTCTGCAGTGAGCGCTACCACCACCGGGTGACGCCTGAACAGGATTTCGCGTTCCTGCTCCAGCTGTTCGCTCGATGTGTACTCGCCGGCGGGCAACGTCCGCGGGCCATCGCTCAGTTGTGTGGACTTCGCCTCAGCGAGCTTGCGGAAGCGCTCGATGAGCTCGTGCTGGACAGCGACCTGCATTGTTACGATCCTCGACCTCGGGGAGCCTGCCATTGCCATTTTCTATAGACGAGTAGATTCTAGCTGTAGCTAGGTGGTGAGGCAAGCGGAGGGACGACAGCGTCGCCACTCGATTGGCCGTTGTTGACGCGGAGCAACTTGACTTATCCGAGACCGCGTCGAACGCCGCCGGGATCCGCAGCTCTTGCGAATTGGCTCGCCCGCGTCAACACGTTCGGCGAACATGCCCGCACACAGCCGCAAGCCGCTGGCGGTGTCTTTTTCAATCAGGTTGCGCCCGCGCGCGTCCTGCGCGCCGCCCTCGGGCCGGCGACGTGCCCGAGATCGGGCCAGCGCAGTCCGCAGATGCCTGCTGCTTTTCGGTTCACGCTTCGATTCTGGCTTCCAATCGGTTTGCGTCTGCGTTACATTTCACATTCAGAGTTATTTGTTTAACTAATCACAGGGAGGTGCTCGTGACCACATTGGATGTCGAGCCGCAGCTCAGCGGCATGGACAGACTCAAGAAAGCGCCGCGGGTGCGGACGTCAACCCCCATCCTTGTGTGGGCGACGATCGGCGCTTTATTCATGGTGCTTGCGGCATATATTGCGGCGAGTTGGATCTTCGGCGGTCGCGCCACACCCACCCCGCTCGGCAAGGACGAGCCGACGAGCGGCGAGATCGCGTTCAATATCGGCGCCCAGGTGGCAGCCCTCGTCGCCGTCGGCATCGCGCTCTTCTTCGTGATCCGCAGATGCATCAGGGAACGGCGCGTCACTTTCGATCTGATGCTCATGATCGCCTATGTGATGCTCGTCCAATGGGATCCGGTGCTCAACTACGTGGTGCCGACGTTCTCCTACACCTCGTTGATGATCAACTTCGGCTCGTGGACGACCGACGTGCCGGGCTGGGTGTCGCCGGGGGCCAACCTGATGCCTGAGCCGACCGCCGCGATCGGCATCGGGTTCATGTGGAGTGCAGCGCTGTGCATGCTCGGGTGCGGATTCCTGCGCAAAGTCGTCATGAGGCGGTGGCCGGAGACCGGCAAGCTCGGCATCATCCTGTGGTCGGTCGGCTTCATGGCTGTCATGGACATCCTCATCGAGAGCGTTCTGTGCTTCGGTCACAACATCGCCTACTTCAACACCGTGGGTTGGCTGACGTTGTGGCAGGGGACATCTCATCAGTTCCCAATCTACGAAGCGCTCGTATGGGGAGGGCTCGGGTGGGCGCCCCTCATGGTGCTCCGGTTCTACCTGGACGACCGTGGTCACTCGGTCGTGGAGCGCGGCGTTGATCGCCTCAACGTGTCCTACAAGACGAAGGTCCTCCTGCAGATTCTCGCGCTGGGCGCGGTGACCAACATCTGCTACGTGAGCTACAACATCGTCATGATCGGCATCAGCCTGCAAAACGACAATGATGCCTCGGCGGTCTACCCGTCGCACCTGACCAACTCGCTGTGCGGCCCGCAGAACAAGTGCACCACTCCGGGGACCGGTATGTCGATACCTACGGGCGGCAAGCCGGCATCGCCGAGCGACGTGCCGGGCAACGGACGGACTTGGGTCGACGTTTATCTCGGGCGCTGACCCAGCCGCGCCTGCCAGCGCGAGAAAAGGACGCGGTGGGGCGGTGGTGTGACCGCGAGTCGTGTTGCACCACCGCCCTATCCATTCTCAAAGGAAGGGCCCACGACCATTCAAACCAGCGGACGCGGTCCTGCTCACTCGAATTTTCCTGGATCGGTGTAGGTGCCCGGGGGGTGTAGACAAGCGAAAGTGCCCGTCCTGCAAGGGATAATTGCACTGCTCTACGGTTCAAAGATCCTGACGATAAGGCACTTCGCAGGTGAAGAATGTCGCGGTGGCATCCATCGCGGGTGAAAGTCTCGGCCGGCGGCCATGATGTCGTGTCGCATGCCCGGATGGCCATGGTGCGTGAGCTCGCCGACCGGACAGGGTTATCGGCGTAGGTCACCGCCGCGTTGGCAGACACCTACCACGGCCCGTGGGGTGTACGCGCCTGGGATCGCCGGCGGTCAGCATCCGGGCGCCACCGCGACCTGAAATGTTACGGTCCTTGACCTCTGAGAGCCTGCCATTGAAAAACTTTCTATATTCGAGTAGATTCTAACCTTAGCAAGGTGATGCGGCAAGCGCACTGGATCTCGAAGCTGCGTTGGCCCTGAACTTCGTCGAAGGGCGCATCCGATGACTTCGTCAACCGCGAGTTCGGCGGACAGCTCCACCATCGTGCATGCTGCTCGTCGTTTCCGTGTGGCGCTAATGGTCTCTGAGGCCGAGCGTGCCGCAATTGCGAACTCGGCGAAGAGCCGGAGAAGTTCGCTGCCCGGCTCTGGGGGCCGGATTTTCCTGCGTCCGGCCACAATCGTGGCGGCCACCGACCTTCGGCAAGCCCAGAAGCGGGTTCGTGAGGAGCGCGCGGTGCGGCACCAACGCGGACGTCTGCCTCGTCCGATCTTGTTGGCCGTCAACGCATGTGTCGAGGTCGACAACACCACGGCGTGCCGTCGGATGCGTAACGGGACTGATGCGACGGGAGACGGGCTGTCCTACGCGGGTACGGCGCGTGGGTTGGCCGGTTTGGTCTTCGACATCCATCACCTCGATCTCGCGGACGGTGTCGTGTTACGTTCGCCGGCGGGGTGGACCGCCGCGACCTACGCCGAGATCGCCAAGGAGTTGGGCAAGCGTGGTTACCAGCCGCTGGTGATGGTCGCCGATCCCGAGATGCCCTGGGCGTCATAACGAAAGGCTGCTTAAGTGATGGCCATTCGACCGTAAGCCTCGGGTACGCGGGGTACCGCGGAAGGCAAGCGAGTCTAGGGGGCATCCGCGGGCGGCCACGTGCGGGCGAGATGACGGATCCCTTTCGCGCCTACCCGCAATGAGAACCATTTGGTGTCACGGTCTGCCGCCCGAATGAAGCCTCACGATGGGCTAGAATCTGTTTCTGATTCGATAACTCAGGGGTGGCAAGATATCGACCGCATAACTTGTGCCACCGGTGGTCAGCCGACCGTTTCGAAGGGGCGATGATGGAACTGGAAACGCTGCTCTACGAGTTCGACGGTCATGTTGCGACCATCACGCTCAATCGACCCGACCGGCTAAACGCCTTCAATCAGCGTATGTGCGAGGATTTCTCGCAAGTCTGGCGGCATGTCCGGCTCGATGACGAGGTGCACGCCGTCGTGGTGCGAGCGGCTGGTGAGCGCGCTTTCTGCACGGGCGTAGACACGGACGACACGCTGGAGATGGTGTCACGGCCCAATCTGTGGAGCCGCGAGGATCCCAGCAGTTATCTGTCCCCCAAGGCTAATCAGGTGTGGAAGCCGGTGATCTGCGCAGTCCATGGAATGGCGGCGGGTGGCGCGTTCTATTTGCTCAATGAGGCGGACATCATCATCAGCTCCCACGATGCGACGTTCTTCGATCCGCATGTGACTTACGGGCTTGCTGCCGTGCTTGAGCCTGTGGGGCTCGCCGCCCGGATGCCGCTGGGTGAAGTGCTGCGGATCGCGCTCATGGGTCTAAACGAGCGAATGTCGGCCAGCCGTGCCATGCAAATGGGCTTGGTATCGGAGGTCACCGAGCGTGAGGAGCTTTGGCCACGTGCCGACGAGATCGCTCACCAAATCGCGGCCAACGAGCCCCTGGCGGTGCAGGGAACGGTCAAGGCGATCTGGGACTCACTCGACGTCGGACGTACCGATGCCATCCGCAATGGTGTGCACTACACGCAGCTAGCCAACGGCGTGGAGACCGTGAAGGTGACTCGCGGTGGAGCCGGCAAGCCGCAATGGAGGTTGCGGTAGTCCGTGCCACTCATCGAAAATCCGAGCCGCCATCCACGTTGAGATCTGCCCCTGTGGTGAAAGAGTTGAGTCGCGAGCCCAGCAGCGCGATCATCGGTGCGATCTCCTCGGGGCGCCCGGCGCGGCCGACGTATCCGAGAGCATCGCCGAACACTTTGTGTAGAAGCGCGCCGACTTCCTCGGCAGTGCGCGGCCCGAACGAAGGCCCTAGGCGCCGGCCTGCACCTGGACCGCATGATCCCGGATGGTGATCCCGTCGAACAGTGCTGAGATGAGAAGGCCGGCAACCTTTTCAGGGGATCGCTTGGCGCGGTCGGGCCATTCGACGGTCCAGTTCAGCGATCCCATAATGAGGAGCCTCAGGGTCTGCAGGTCGAGGTCGTCTCGAATTTCGCCAGCGTCGCGCGCGTCGCTGAGGAGTCCGTCCCAGAGCTTGCCGTAGGGCCGTTGGTCGACGCGGATGTGACGCTTGCGCAGCTCGTCGGGAAGCTGGCCGAGGATGCGTGCATTGGCTGCCGTGTAGTCGACGGCCTCGATCACGGCCTCGGCGTGCGCATGAATCGCGGCGCCAAGACGCGCGGTCGCCGAGGCTTCGGGGCCCAGGGCTTCGACGGCCGAGACGACGTGTTCGTGCGTCTTCTCGAGTCCGACGCGCAGCATCTCTGCGACTAGCGTGTCCTTCGAGTCGAAGTAGTAGTACAGGCTGCCTTGTTTGACATCGGCGGCCTCCGCGATGTCGGTGAGGCGCGTGCCGGCGTACCCGTTCTGGCTGAACACCCGTGCGGCGGAATCGAGGATCCGTGCGCGCGTTCGTGCTGACTTCGCGAATGGCACCCTGGTCCGGCTCTTCGTTGTCACCGCCCGAGTATACGAGAAACGGCGCATTTCTCCGGTCGTCGTCGACGCGTGCGGTGGGTCCGAGCCGCTTCCGTGTCGCTCGGCATCGGGACGTCGTGCACGATAGCGTAAGTAGCAGGGTGGGCCTGTATTCTATTCGCTAGTCGAAAGTAGGCGTTGTTCGGGAAGGGGTAAGCGGTGCGGATGGATGATTCCGTAGCGTTGGTCACCGGGGCCGCTTCCGGCCTGGGGCTTGCAGCCGCCGCAGCGTTGCGAGACAGTGGCGCGACAGTCGTCATCGCCGATCTGCCGTCTTCGGCCGGTCGAGCGGTTGCGGCCGACCTCGGCGATGACGTTCTGTTCGCGCCAACGGATGTATGCGACGAATCCACTGTCGAAGCGGCACTCGACCTTGCGCAGTCGGCCGGCGACTTGCGGATAGTCGTGAATTGCGCCGGGGTCGGTATCTCTCGTCGCGTGCTCGGCAGAGAAGGCGCACACCCGACGGCGGATTTCGCCAGGGTGATCGGCGTCAACTTGATCGGCACGTTCAATGTCATCCGGTCTGCGGTCGCCCGGATGACGACCACCCCGCTCGACGCCGAAGAGCGGGGTGTCATCGTGAATACCGCATCGATCGCCGCCTACGACGGGCAGATTGGCCAGGTCGCCTATTCTGCCTCGAAGGGAGGCGTCGCGGCGATGACGCTGCCGTTGGCCCGTGATCTGGCGAGTCATGCCATTCGCGTGATGGCTATCGCGCCGGGACTCTTCGAAACGCCATTACTCGGCGTCCTGCCCGACGAGGCACTCGGCGCGATGACCCGGGTAATACCCCATCCCAAACGTTTCGGAAGGCCGAGCGAATTCGGCCAGCTCGTCGTGCATATCACGCAGAACCCGATGCTCAACGGTGAAGTGGTGCGGCTCGACGCGGGCCTGCGAATGCCAGCCCGCTAGCGCTGACGAACCCGCGGGCCGCGCCCGGTTCGCCAACCCGTCGCCTGGACGCCGACCGTGGCGAAACATGGCTACCCTCGTTCGGTTGCAGGCCGGGCCGTCGGACCAACAGCCAAGGCGTCGAAGGCAATTTAGTCAGACGCATTTCGGAAGTCCAAGATGACGCTCCGCCACGATGTTGCGGTTGATCTCGGTAGTGCCCCCGCGGATCGTGCAAAGTGGTGCATGGCGGCCCTCGTACTCGATCCAACCATCCGCGGCTGCGCCAGCCTCGCCAAACCGAAGCAGACCCGCCGCTCCGGCGCGCTGTTGGAACCAATGGGCAGCCTTTTGATATGCCGTGGTCGCAAAGAGCTTGGTCATCGCACCTTCGACTACGGGCAACTCACCGCTCGCCGCCAGCCACGCCGACCGCTGTGTCAGCAGCTTCGCGACTTCATTGTCCATAGCGGTCTGGGCCATCTGCTGTCGTATGGCGGGGTCGCGCACCGCACCGGTGTCTTCGGCCCACTGCCGAAAATGCCGCAACAGCGCAACACCGCCGTTCGTCTCGCCGACGACACCGCGCTCGAACGACAACCCGACGCCCATCGCCGCCCAACCCTCGTTAACGCCTCCGAGGACCCATTCATCGCCCACGCGGACATCGTCGAAGAACGTCGCGTTGGTGCGCTCGGATCCGATCGTCCACACCGGTTCCACGGAAATGCCGGGAGTGTTCATGGGAAGCACGAACATGGTGAGACCGCGGTGCTTCGACACGGTCGGGTCCGTGCGCGTCAGAAGCAGGATCCAATCGGCTTCGTGGGCCATCGTCGTCCACATCTTGGATCCGTTGATCACCCACTGGTCGCCATCGCGAATCGCGCGCGTCGACACCGAAGCCACGTCACTTCCGCTCCCCGGCTCGCTGTAGCCAAGGCAGGCATAGGATTTCGCAGAAAGCAACGAGGAGAGGATGCGTTCTCGATGGAACTCGGACCCTAGCCGGTTAACCATCGCGGAAACGATCAGCATCACAGAAAGTGCGTCGTAGGGCACCGTCGCCTTCTCGAGCTCGTTGAAGAGGATCCAGAGTTCGATCGGATCACCCTTGCCCAGCCCAGGTACGGTGCGTTCGAGCAGCCCTCGCCGTGCGAGCTCCTGATACAAGGCCGGGCAGGCGAATGTGCCGGTGCGATGGTGTTCACCGCGACGATCTGGCGTGTAAGTGAGGGCGATGACGTCCTTGATCTCCTGACGGAATGCCGCCGCCTCAGTGGAGAGATTGAAATCCATTGCCGCTACCGCTTTCTCGACGTGTCATCGGTAGACACTGCCCCGAACAATCGGTCTGCCAAGTGCTGGTACTGAACAGCGGGGTCGCCGAGCACGAGCGACCAGCCGCGCGCTCGGCGGTAGTACAAACCGATGTCGTACTCGTTGGCAAACCCGTACCCGCCGTGGTAGTGCAGCACACGGTCGGTGACCTGGGCCGCCACTTCGGTCGCGAAGAGATAGGCCATCAAAGCAAGTGATGTCGGATCGTTGACCTCGTTGTCGTCGACATCGGTGGACCTCGGCGCGGTGGAATCCGAAGTGTCCATGGCCCACGCCGCTTTGAAAGTGAGCAGCCGGGCGCCATCGATAAGCCCCGGCAAATCGGCCAATCCGTGTTGTACCGCTTGGAACGTGCCGATCGGCCGGCCGAACTGCTCGCGTGACTTTACGTACTCCACTCCGGTGTCGAGGCTCTTCGCAGCGATGCCGACCAGCGATGCGGCGGTGAGTATTTGCCACTCCGACAGCGCACGTGACCACACCGACTTGTCGCCTAGGTTCGATGCGGTGTCGTGGTCGAAGGTCCGAAAGGCCACGGGCATGCACGCGTGGTTTGCCGGCGCCACTCCGGGGGGCTCGGCAGACACGGCTACCGTGACCTCGTCACACGGGCCGACGACGGTGCGGGCGACCGCCCCGGCGGGAATGAGGCCCCAGTCGAGTCCGCCGGTTGCAGACTGCAGCGCGATCGTCGCAAGCTCGTCCCCGGCGAGCAGTTCAGCGGACGGCTCGGGCAGGGCGCGCAAGGCTACCGTGTGTTCGATGATGGGAACGGGCGCTACCGATCTCCCAACGCATTCGCCCAAGACCACGAGGTCGGCCAGGGTGGCTCCGCCGCCTCCTTGCTCCGCCGCGACCCCCATCGCCGGCGCATCCAGAGCGCACAGCTTCGACCACAGCTCGGAGTCGAAACCAAGCGGCTCCGCTCGCCGGACGACGATCGGTTCCGAAGTCTTTGCGAAGAACTCGGAGAACAGTTCTTCGACTGCTCGCTGATCCTCGCTGAGGCTGACCTTCAACGCGCCGGCCCGCTCGCGGCGACAGCGGTGGTCGCGCTACTCAGCGATCGCGTGCGGGGCAGAGCAGTGATCGTCGAGCGGTCGAAGGAGGAGGATCCTTCGATGACCATGGCCCGACGGAGTTGGAGTATCGGGAGAGAAGCCAAGGCTGACATTGCGCGTGCCCCGTTCGGAGCATCCTTCCACGAGGGTGAGGCCAACTCGAGTTCGGCCTCACCCACCTGCACGGAAGTGATCTGCGAACGCATCTGGCAACGAGTCACCTCGTCGACACCGGGGCTGTTGACGATAGGTGGGATGTAGCGAGAACAAAAGGCGTACCCGATGCTGCCCGCCTGCGCGATCTTGTCCAGCGCGACGTCGTCGACTGGCTTCGCGTTGCGTATTGTGCCGCGCGCCAACACCGTTCCGTACTCCGACATTTCCCACGATAGGTCGCCGGAATCGTCTCGTATCGGGCTGAAGTCTGCGCCCAGCTTGGCGAAACCCGTGAACTCGCGGCCGACGGTGACCGGCCGAATCTGGTCGACCCACATCACGGGCCAGAAGTTCCCTCTGGTCGTCCCCTCCTCGCCGTTGTGGGTCACGCTGATACCGACGCACAGCTCTTCGTAGCCGTGACCTGCGAGGTAGTCCACCTGGTCGAATGAGCGCCTGCTGATGACGACCGTCGGCTGCTCCGGGAGGTCGAGCTCCGCCGGTACCAGTGGACGCACCGCGACCGGATCGGTGACGAAGGTGATGTCGAGCGCTCGGAGATATCCCCACTGTGATACCTGCGGAAGCTCCGTCGGCCCGAACACGATGGGCATCTCATAACGCTCGCCCGGGTGACATGTGAACCCCTGATCGGCTGACGACATCTCGAGTATTCCTTCCCTAGGTGGATCAAAATCTACCGAAAGTTCGATAATGCGACAAGAGGCGGTGGGAGTCCATTGCACCCTAGAATCTGTCGACAACTAGAATCTGCCAGTGCGGCGCTGGAAGCATCCCGCCGGTAACACCACCCCGCGATCAAGGAGAGTCATGGACGTCGACCTGGTTGCTCCGAATGACGTCGGTGCCCTGACCGCCGCGAAGAAAGCGGAAGCGGCCGGATATCGCGGAGTGTGGATGCCCGAGATGAAGCACGATCCGTTTCCGCTGCTGGCGATGTGCGCGCAGGACACAAGCACGGTTGCCCTGGGCACCAATATCGCCGTCGCGTTCGCTCGCAACCCTATGACCACAGCGCTGCTCGCGAACGACTTGCAGCTCT
This sequence comes from Mycobacterium sp. E3247, assembly GCF_001667785.1. Taxonomy (NCBI): domain Bacteria; kingdom Bacillati; phylum Actinomycetota; class Actinomycetes; order Mycobacteriales; family Mycobacteriaceae; genus Mycobacterium; species Mycobacterium sp. E3247. Next base: position 39,074 of record NZ_LZJG01000348.1, read on the forward strand.
ACTCCCGAGGTCGATTCATGCTGGGGCTGGGCTCGCAAGTGAAGGCTCATATCAGCCGCCGGTTCTGCATGCCCTGGTCAGCTCCGGCCGACCGGATGCGCGACTACGTCCTCGCCATCCGGGCGATCTGGGGGAGCTGGCGAACCGGCGAGCGACTTGACCATGAGGGGAAGTTCTACCGACATACGCTCATGACCTCGTTCTTCGATCCGGGGCCCAACCCACACGGCAATCCGCCGGTGCTTCTGGCAGGCGTTGGCCCCAAAATGTCGCGTGTTGCGGGGGAGGTCGCCGATGGCTTTCTCCTGCACAGCTTTACAACCGAGCGGTACCTCAGGTCCGTGACGTTGCCTGCGCTTATCGAGGGCCGGGCAGCCACGGGTCGAGACGATCTGGATGGTTTTCAGATCAGTGGAGCGGTGTTCGTCGTAACGGGTGAAACCGCGGCCGCTCGGGCGGCCGCCGATGCGGCGGTGCGCAGCCGCATTGCTTTCTACGCGTCCACCCCCGCGTACCTTCCCGTCCTGCAGACCCACGGCTGGGAAGTGATCGGTGATGAACTGCGGGCCATGATCAAGGCTGATCGCTGGAGCCAATTAGGCGAGGTTATCGATGACGAGATGCTCGACGCCTTTGCCGTTGTCGCCGATCCGCCGGATGTGGCGCGGGCGTTGACGGACAGATTCGGTTCCGTTTTGAGCCGGGTTGCCCTGGCTGCGCCATATGACACCTCGGAAGGGCTCTGGCAGCCGATCGTCCAGGAGTTGCGCGACTGGCGGCGTTCATGACTTGAAGCCCCTGACAGGGCTACAGGGAATTCTTTGAGCCCGCGTGTGCTTCAGGAACCTCAGTCATCGGCTCGCCGGCCGTTTCCTGCGGCCTCGTCCCTGGCATTGCTCAGCCGTCCCGATCAGTTCGTCTCCGAGCTGAGTGGTCTCTGCGAGCGTGGTCCGGGCGCGCAGACCGAGGTAGCCGTACGCGATCTCGATGGCCCGCTCCCTGGCCGCTTCTCGTGACGGAAGTGCAGTGATCACGGGGGAGAGGTACCAGTCGATGTGCCGGGTGCCCATGAGTGCATTCGTGGCCGATTGCCAATGCTGGTCGCCGCCGTCGCAGGCAGTGCCGTCACATCCTCGCCGTATTCGCCTCGTCAGCGTGCAGTGTCGAACAGCTTGAGCCGCGAGCGCACCCGGCGCTCGAGGAAGTCGTCGAGCACGTTCTCGAAGACCGCGTTGTCGTCACCGGCCACCATGTGGTGCGCACCGGCAACCGACGCGAACTCGGCGTGCGGCACCAACTCTAGGAAGCGCACTGCGTCGCCGACGCTGAGCACATCGGACTCGCCGCCGCGCACCAGCAGAGTCGGCAGCCGCAGGTCCCGCGCCGCCGCACCCAGCCGGGCTGGGTCAATGAGCTGATCGCGCTGCACGGCCTGATCGTTCGGCGACGCCATAAACGCAGGGTCCCAATGCCAGTACCACCGGCCGTCCCGAAAGCGCAGGTTCTTTTTCAGGCCGTCGAGGTTGCGCGGCCGCGGTCGGTGAGGAACGTAGGCCGCGACGGCATCGGCGGCCTCCTCCAGCGTGCCGAAGCCGGCCTCGGCGTGCGACACCATGAATTCGCGGATCCGGCTCGTCCCCGCTGGTTGCAGGAACGGCGACACATCCACCAGGACCAAGCCGAGCGCGAGATCGGGCCGGACCCCGATCGCCGCCAACGAGGAATTGCCGCCTAGCGAGGCACCCACATAGACCGGTGGGCGGCCGAGGAAGTCGCCCACCCGGGTCACATCGTTGGCGAACCGGTCCAGCCCGTAGTAGCCGTCCGGGGACCAGCTGCTGTCGCCATGCCCACGCAGGTCGACCGTGATGGCATACCAGTTCTTGGCGCCAAGATCGGCAGCGGTCGAACCCCAGGAATGCCTGGTCTGGCCACCACCGTGCAGCAACACCACTGGCGGATCCGACGGATCACCATAGGCATCCGCGACCATGGTGACGTCACCCGCCGGAATCTTCAGCGCCGCGTGTGGTGGCCGGCGGCCGGTGTTGGTCATGTCGCTCCTCAACTAGTCGCTGGGTGTGAAGCCACCGCGTAAACCGTGCCAGGTTCTCGCAATACGCTCACACTGCCCACTCATCGTCATACGAGCTCACTCGCCTGGCCCCGAGCACGCCGACTCCGCCCTGGCTAGAGATGGCCGGTGCGACGGTCACCTGGCTGTTGCGGACTGGCTCTGCAGGTGGCTCCTGTTCCTAATCATGTTGCACTCCTGATGTTTTCGCCCAGGCCTCGGACATCTCGCGCCGCAGCACCTTGCCGGTCTCGGTGGCCGCAGATGATCGACGATTTCGATGCGATCCGGGATGGGCGACCCGGCCCGAGACTGCCATCTCGAGCAGCAGCGCAGTGCTCAGCTCCTAACCCTTCGCTAATCCGGCATATAGTTATATCCGTATCAAGGGCCACGAGTCCACTTCCGCTAAGGAGGCACGGAAACAGGCGTCGAGTCGCTCGGCATGGCCCATGGGGAGCAGCTCGTCCTGGCGATACGTGGACCCCTGGGTGCAGCCGCTCTGTTATCCGCAGTTGTCGACGAAATCTTGGGCGCTCTGGCCAAATTGAGCACTGGGATCTCCTCGATGACCGCGTGCTGCTGTCCAATAGTCAACATGACCAGGTGGTAGAGCACCGAGAACTGTCGATTGTCGAGTGCCGGATGGGTTCGAATGGAGTACATCCGGGCCGGCCGCTCCTCCGGGCTCAGCGGGACTGTCCGTTGACAGCGACCACGAGTTCACCCCCAAGGGTCGCGGCAGATGACTGTCAGATGATGATTCACCGATCAGTATATCGCTGGAAATAAGCAGCTTCTGCTGCGCATGTGCAGGCTGCGCGGCTGCTAATATGGCAGTCCTATGTCATCAATCGCAGAAGAACGGTCCATGACGAAGGAAATCAGCGCAGGTGAGGCTCGACCGCCGGACGGCGACTGGCTGGGCACACCGTATCTGCGGTTCGAGCGCGACGGTGCGCTAGCGATAGTCACACTGGATCGTCCGCACGCGCGCAACGCCATGACAGCGGCGATGTACTTCGGTATTCGCTACGCAGTCTCGCGAGTGGCTGCAGACGACAACTTGGCCGGTCTGCTGATCACGGGCACCGGCGACGTGTTCGCCCCCGGCGGCGATCTCGGGCACCGCGCCGAGGACAACTGGATGGAATTGGCTTTTGCCCTGGGAATGGACGTCACGCCTTTCGAGGCCTTGCGTCAGTCGCCCAAGCCGGTGGTATCCGCGGTCAACGGCCTGGCGCAGGGCGGCGGATTGCAGATTGCGATGTGCAGTGACATGGCGGTGGTGAGCGAGCGTGCGACTTTTCGCGTACCGGAGTTGTACCGCGGCATTGCTGATACCTACTACAGTCAGATGCTCGCACGGATCATTGGACCGGTTCGCACGCGGGACCTGATGTTCACCGGCCGGGTACTGTCGGCCGAGGAGGCGCTCGAATGGGGGATGATTTCCCGCGTCGTTCCTCACGCCGATTTGCTGACCACCGCGCGCGAGATACTCGCTCAATGCTGCCGAACCGCACCGCAGGCGCGCGCAGTGGTCAAGGGCAATCTCGACAACTACATGGGGCTGTACGACCGGATCAACATGTACCAAAGCGTCCTGGGGCCCGAGGCGCGAGAGGGCTTCACGGCGTTCAAGGAGAAACGGTCGCCGGAATGGGTCCATCCCGCGCTTCGCGTCGAAGGGCGGCTGTGACGACGATGGCGACGCACCACGGCGCCGCATCCCGCCTCAGGTGTTGGCCTCGGCCGTCACGACGTCGCGATCGACGGTACGGAACGTGAAGTCCGAGAAGGACTGCGAGCGCTTCCGGCCAGCCACTGGCTCGTAGCGCTTTCCAGCAGGCTCATCCCCACCGTGGCGGGCATCGCGCACTCGGCATCAGGGGCCGAGAGCCCACGCCGTCTCGCGACCACGTCGGCGACCACCAGCGTGGTGATAGTCATGTCGCCAGGCTTGCCAACCTTGATCAATCTGCTTTCGGCATCACTTCTTCGGCCACCCAGTGCAGATGATCGAGATAGGCGCTGAAGTCGGCCACCGGTGGAGGATTCACCCATGTGTCGGTGACGCCCAGGCCGGCGAGCATGTTGCAGTTGTCAATGACCTGCTGAGTGTTCTGACCGAATTGCGAATGGGGGTCATCGTTGATTTCGTGCGCCAAGCCGATATTCAGCGAAGCCAAGCTGAAGAAAAGCGCGAACGGACGGCCATCGTAGCCAGGCTGCGACTTCAAGTAATCGAGCTTGGCCGGGAAGTCCTCGGGCCGGTCTGCCACGGCGCCCAGCCATCTCCGAATCGGGCGGCTCGACGGAGCACGGCCTCGGCGTCGCCGCCCATCCAGATCGGTGGGTGGGGCTTGCGAATCGGCTTTGGGCCGAACGCGATGTCGCGGAATCTGACGAATTCGCCGTTATAGGCGGGCGTGTCGCTGTGCCACATTTCGAACATCGCCGCGAGGTATTCATCGGTGAGCCGACCGCGTCTGCGGAAGGGGACGCCGATGGCGTCGTACTCTTCTTCGAGCCAGCCTACCCCCACCGTCACCTGCGCACGGCCACCGGAAAGCCAGTCCAGCGTCGCGGTCGACTTCGCCGCGATGACGGGGTTGTGCAACGGCAGAATCGTGACCATCGATCCGATCGAAATCGTCGATGTGGCGCCGGCGATGTAGGCCTGCGCTGTCGTGGCATCGAAGTAGTGATTGCCCGACAGTTCTACCTGCGATGTGGGTGTCACGAAGTGTTCCGGGATGAATACGCGCGCGAAGCCCAATTTCTCGGCGGTACGTGCGACGTGCGCGATGTCGCTGCCGGCAAGGCCACACTCCCACGGCTGGGTGAGCGCGGCCACGTGGACGCTGTTGGGCAGGACGACGCTGAACCGCATGGTCAGCCTTCCTCGGATCGGTCGACAGGGTGCGCACCGGATCGAAATCACGCGGTGTATTCGATGGGCCTGAGTATGGCAGTTAACTGGCATCAGTCAATACGCTGCGATGCGATGGGCGTGATGGCATCGCGAGTGCAGGCGGTTGAGGAGTCCGCGATGAACGCGGCAGTTACGTTAATCGCCAAGGACACCCACGATGCCTTCTCCCTCACCAAGCTGAATTGTCGGAATGCACCTACGTCGAGCGGTCTGGTCTGACGCGCTTCAGTGGGCGTTGACACTGTGACATTGGACTGCCATAGTGCGTGAGTGTCCACCTCGGAGCTGCCAAGGGTTGTGCTGATGGCCAAGAATCTCTTCCTCGTGATGACCAATCCCGTTGAAGGCCAAGACGACGCCTTCAACGAGTGGTACGACACTCGCCATGTGCCCGAGGTGCTCGCGCTGCCCGGAGTGGTAGCCGCACAGCGTTACGTCCTCTCGGAGGTGAAGGTGCGCGAGGAAGACTTGCCGGCTCCTTTGCCGCCGCCTGCGCACCGATATCTTGTGATATACGAGTTGGATCGCGAGCCCGACCAGGTCATGGCCGAGTGGCTCAAGGCCACCGCGGCCGGAACGCTGACGCTGGGAGAAACGCTGGACCTCAATACGGTGTCGGTGACGGGCTGGACTCCGCGCGGTGAGCGCAGGGAGGCTGACAGCTGATGCCGGATCTGGCGTCGACATCATAGGCGCAGCGCGTTTGCAGCCGATTCGATCCCGACCGCACCATCCCGCATGAGGACATCGACCAGATGCTGACCACCGCGGCTCACGCGCCCAGCGCCGAGAACGCGCAACCGCGGACGTTCGACTAGCCGCGATGAGCGAATCCGCGGTTTCTCACCGGATGGATGACTGAGTTCGGTGCAGCGATTGCTCCGATAGTGGTCCCTTTACGACTACCTCGGTGACGGGGTCCGCGCCGCGTGTCCGCAGGCGTCGCCGGAGGTCTGTTCTTAGTTTCGATCACAATTTAGATTTTGCTTTCCAAGCGTGCCGAACTCGTTATACATTTCACAGTAAGGGTTCATTGTTGAACTCGTCACGAGGAGGCGTGCGCATGGCGACGTTGGAAAGAGGGCCGCTGGCGAGTGCTGGCATTGACAAGCTGAAGCAGACGCCGCGGGTGCGGACCACGGTTCCGATCGTCGCTTGGGCGACGGTCGGTGCGGCGTTCATCACCCTGGCGATCTACGTCGCGTCGAGTTGGATCCTCGGTGGTCGAGCAACGCCGACGCCGATCGGCGCCAACAACCCGACCCTGGGCAGGGATCTAGCCTGGAACATCGGCGCCCAGGTGCTGACGATCATTGCCGTCATCGGAACTCTGATCTACGTCGGCAGGCGATGCATACGGGAGCGGCGGGTCACCTTCGACGCCATCCTCGTAGTCGCCTACCTGCTGCTGATCCAATGGGATCCGATTCTGAACTACGTCACGCCGCAGTTCTCGTACTCGTCGCTGATGATGAACTTCGGGTCGTGGACGACCGACATGCCCGGCTGGGTGTCACCTCATGGCAACCTCATGCCCGAGCCGACCATCCTGATCGGCATCGGGTTCATCTGGAGCGCGTCGCTATGCATGATCGGTTGCGGTTTCCTGCGCAAGGTCGTCATGAGGCGCTGGCCACAGACGGGCAAGCTGGGCATCATTCTGTGGTCCTTGGGTTTTATGATGCTCGCCGACTTGGTCATCGAGACCGTGCTGTGCTACGGGCACATCATCTCCTATCCGAACACCGTGAGCTGGCTGACCCTCTTCGAAGGCACGTCGCACCAGTTCCCCCTCTATGAGGCGCTGGTGTGGGGGGGACTTGGCTGGGCGCCGCTGATGGTGCTCCGCTTCTATCTAGACGACCGTGGCCATTCCGTCGTCGAGCGCGGGGTCGACCGCGTCAATGTGTCCAACAAAGCGAAGGTCGGCCTGCAGGTCTTGGCGGTCGCCGCAGTCACCAACATCTGCTACCTGAGCTACAACATCGTGATGATCGGGATCGGCCTGCAGATCGACAATGACGGCCACGCTGTCTATCCGTCGCACCTGATCAATGGGATCTGCGGGCATGAAACACCGTATCCATGTCCCGATCCCGCTGCGGGACGGCCCATTTCGACTGGTGGTCAACCCGGCTCGCCTCGTGACATCCCCGGTGACGGCCGCACTTGGGTCGACGTATACCTCGGGGGCTGAGGAAACCTACTAAGCGGCCGAACGACGATTCAACTGCCCTACTTAACCTGAGCAAGGACGTATGACGATTCACTCCTCCCAACGTGGTCCCGTGATCAACAATCACAACCTCACACTCGGCGTCGTCGACGACTACCATCCCGTCGGGGATGAACTGGACATCCTGCTGGGAGCCTGGCGAGCGCGTCTGCCGGTGCTGCTGAAGGGTCCGACGGGCTGCGGTAAGACGAAGTTGGTGGAAAGTGCGGCACGTCGACTCGGACTGGACCTCGTCACGGTGTCGTGCCATGAGGACATGCTCGCCGCAGATCTGGTGGGGCGTTATCTGCTCGAGGGCGCGGACACCGTCTGGCAGGACGGACCGCTCACCACGGCGGTTCGTGGTGGTGCCATCTGTTATCTCGACGAGATCGTCGAAGCCCGCGTCGACGCAACGGTGGTGATTCACTCCCTTGCAGACCATCGGCGACAGTTGTTCATTGATCGACTCAATGAAACACTCGATGCCCCTGAATCATTCATGCTGATCGTGTCCTACAACCCTGGATATCAGACGTTGCTCAAGGACCTCAAGCCCTCAACGCGTCAACGCTTTGTGGCCGTGGAACTCGACTTCGCACCACCGGAACTCGAACACCAAATAGTGAAGGAGCAGTCGGGCGCCTCGGACGAGGCCGTCGCCACACTGGTGCGACTAGGTCAAGCAGTGCGACATCTGAACGAGCCGAGCATGTCGGAGATGGTGTCGACTCGGGCCTTGATCGCGGCGGCACGGCTGCACGCCAACGGACTTTCGCTCAATCGCGCGGCACGCAGCGCGATCGCGGCCATGCTGACCGACGACGCGACGGTCACGAGGTCGATCGCTGAACTGATCGATGCCTACATCGACTGATCAACCGACCGTCGCCGGCTTGCAAATGCTGGCCCGTGCGGTATCGGGACGCCTGGTGTGTGTCAAGGCCACGACCGGGCAAGACGAAGGCGTCCATATGTCGGGAAACACGATCGCAGTCGACGGCGGGCGACTCACCACGCTGACCCGGGCTCAAGTAGTCGTACAAGCCGCGATGTACGGTGCCGGATCATTTGATCCGCGGGTCCTGCGTCACCTCATCGGGCGGTCTGGCGCGTGCACGCGCTACTGCGCCATGGAAGGTCTGCGTGCGCTCTCGCTGACCTCGGATCGATTGCCGCCCTTTGTAGCAGCATTAGCGGCTGGGCTGACGGACATCCCCAGGACCAGTTCAGCCGAAGAGTCGATGCGGATAGCATTGGCGCGAACCCAGATTCCTCCTGCACCCGAATTCTTCGGTCAGCTCAGACCCGCGCGTGCGGTATTGGCGGCGACAGCGCGTACAGGCCGGGAGCACGACGGCGACGTGAAGATACGCAATGACTCAAACGCCGATGAGGCGGACGATCCCGACACCAACAGCGACGAGGCCAAGTCCCTTGATCTGCTGAGTAATCCGCTGACGCCGAACCACCCGATGGCCAGGCTGATCCAGAGTCTGTTCAAGCATTCTGGTGGCAAATCTGCAGATGCGGCATCCCAAGCCGGCGGCGGAAAGCCGGTGGCCAAACCGAGCAGGCGGCCCAGCGGGGGACGCCGAGTCAACATCGGCCGCCGCATCGCCTCGGCCGCTCACAGATTCATCGGCGGCAATTACAGCGGCGACGCCCGCTATCCGGAATGGGACGAGAGTTCGAAGCGGTATCGCAACGACTGGGTTACCGTGCACGAACTCGAGCCATGGAATCCGGATGGCTTCCGTGACCACACGGCACTCGCTCGCATCGAGGTAATGAGGGCACCGACGGCGCTTACACGCAGCCTCGCTCGTAACGTGCTGGAGATTGCGCCACACGGGCGCAACGAATTCGGTGAACAATTGCACACCGATGGCGTCGTCGACCTAGCATACTGGCGCCGAAGCAGATCCGGCTCTCCGCCGCTGCCCTTCATCGGGAAGAAGCGACAGCGACCGGGCGTCGCGGCGTTGGTACTTTTGGACGTCAGCAGTTCGACGCTGGACACGACGGCGCGCGTGGACGGGGAAACCGGATCGGTGTTCGACCAACACCTCAAGATGTCCTATCGCATTACAACCGCGCTCGATGCGCTCGGAGTGCCTGTTGGTTTCTACGCGTTCCGCAGTTGGGGCCGCGAAATGGTCCACGTGATGCCGATCAAGGGTCTACGAGAAAGCCTGTCGGCCTTGACCATCGAGCGAATCGGCCACCTGAGTCCGGCGGGCTTCACGCGGATCGGCGGTGCCGTTCGTCATTGCACCGCCATCTTGGAACGTCAGACCGAAGCAATGAAGCGGGTGGTCATCCTCGTTTCGGACGGGCACCCCTACGATGACGGCTACGACGGCGCCCAGGCCTCGGGCGACACCCGCCACGCCATGAGCGAAGCCCGCTTGCGGGGCGTCGGCTTCGTATGCGTCGGAGTTACGGCACCGAACAGCAATGAGTCTCACGTTCAACGCAACGCGCTTGACTCGGCCTCGGCGCTGCACGTCGCTAACATCAGCGGGATCGAGCGCCAACTCGGAAAACTCATTCGCCAAGCGCTGGCTGATGCGCGTCGCCGTGGAGACCATAGTTCGTTCACCGTGCCGGCGTGACGTTTCTTCGGCTGAGCAGTGCACGGCCCTGAGCCCGACTGACGGTAAGCCGGACACAGCGATTGGTGGATGTTCACAAGTGAGCCGCCTTGTCACACTTTCGACTGTGAGTTAGATTCTACAAGACACCCAGAGTGATGTACGGCACACTTCGACGGCAGATGAGGGACCATGACGACCGCTGACGCAATTCCACAGATCGACACGGACGGACTGCCCATGGACGTCGCACGCGATCAGGCGTGGCGGGCGACCCAAGTGGCCCCGCTGATCGCCGTCGCCGATGGATATGCGGTGACCACCCGTCGCGGCGCGGAAGATGTGCTCAAGCACCCCGACCCGTTCTCTTCGGCCAAAGCGTTCGACATGCTGCAGAGCCCGGTGCCGCTTGTGCCCATCGCCTATGACCCGCCGACGCAGACGCGCTACCGTCAGATCTTGCAGCCGTTCTTCAGTCCGCGCGTCATCAAACCGATGGAAGCCGAACTGCGCAGTCAATTCATCGCGCTCATCGACCCGATCGCGCGGTGCGGCCATTGCGATTTCGTCAGCGAGGTCGCTCAGGTGTTCCCAATCCAGGCATTCCTCACGTTCTTCGGATTGCCGCTCGAGATGCGCGACCAGTTTTGGGAGTGGAAGAACGCAGTGATCGGCCTCACGGGGGCCGGTTTCGCCGCCGACGGCGACGCCGCTCAAGAGGGCATCATGAAGGCGCTCGAGATGTACACGTACTTCACTGAACTGATTCCCCAGCGCCGCGGTAAGGGCGGTGATGACGTCCTGAGCCAGATATTGGCCAAACAACCACCCGACGACCTCACGGATGCCGAAGCCGTCGGCCTCTGCTTCTTGTTCGTGCTCGCCGGGCTGGACACCGTGACGGATACGCTGGGTTGTGCAATGCAGCGGCTTGCGGAGAGTGCGGACACGCGGCAGGAGATCATCGACGACCCTGCTCTGATTCCCGCCGCGGTGGAAGAGCTGCTTCGTCTGGATCCGCCAGCCCCGTTCATCCCGAGGGTGACCTCCGCCGAGGCTCACATCGGGTCGGCGCGGCTCTGTGCCGAAACACGTGTGTCGACGTATCTCGGCGCCGTTAACCGGGATCCAGCCGTATTCGAAAACCCGCACGATATCGACTTCCACCGGCCGGAAAACCCGCACATCAGCTTCGGGATGGGACCACACCGCTGTCTGGGTTCGCATCTGGCCAGACTGGAATTGAGCATCGTGTACGAGGAGTGGCACAAGCGGATTCCGCACTACCGGATCAAGTCCGGCACCACACCCAAAGTGCACTGGCCTCATGGCACTGTCGGGCTCGAATCGCTTCACCTGGAGTTCGACAAGGCAGAGGGATGAAGCTCAACCTCGACGGCGTCGCCTGCACCGGCCACGGACTCTGCTACTCTTTGGCTCCGCATCTCTTCGAGGATGACGACCAAGGCTACGGACATGTCGTCGGCGGCGGCGTGGTCCACGACGATCATCTCGCCGAGGCACGTTCGGCGGTATCCAACTGTCCGGAACGGGCCATCAGCTTTGTCGAAGATTGATCGGCGATCGAGTCCCCGATGGCACCTCCGGCGTCGTTTCCTGCGCCGTCGCAGTGACCGATGTTGTTGACGCTTCGTGCCTGGGTGAGCCGGCCCGATGAAACCGATTGATGGTCGTGTTGACGTCAGCTGCTGACGCCGCGAAGTCTTCGGCCACTCACCGTGGTAGCGGCGTTCTGCGGCTCGGCCTGCAGATCCCCAATTTTTCCTACGGCGCACCGGTTTCCGAGCTCTACCCAGCCGTGGTCGCGCAGGCCCAGGAGGCCGAAGCCGCTGGCTTCGATGCGGTGCTGCTGATGGATCACTTCTACCAACTTCCGCATCTAGGTGCGCTCGAGGACCCGATGCTGGAGGTGTACACCGCCCTCGGGGGACTGGCCACGACCACGCGGCGGGTGCGGTTGGGCACGCTCGTCACCGGGAACACCTACCGGAACCCTGCGCTGCTCGCGAAGTCGGTGACCACCCTCGATGTGATGAGCGGCGGTCGGGGATTCTTGGGCATCGGCGCCGGCTGGTTCGAACTTGAGCATAGGCAGCTTGGTTTCGAGTTCGGCACCTTCACCGACCGTTTCGAACGCCTCGAGGAAGCGCTGCAGATCATCCCACCGATGCTCCGTGGGGAGCGACCCACATTCGAAGGCCGCTGGTATAACGCTGAATCAGTGTTAAACAACCCGCGCATTCGCGACGACATGCCTCTTCTGATCGGCGGCAGCGGGGAGCAGAAGACATTCGCGTTGGCTGCTCGCTACGCCGACCATCTCAATGTCATTGCTCCGTTCGACCGGCTGCCGGGCAAGGTCGAAGCCCTCATGCGACGGTGCCAGGAGCACGATCGCGATCCGGTCACCCTTGAGACGAGTGCTCTGATAACAGTCGTCGTTACTGACGCCGCCGGCGCTTCTGAAGCATTTGCGCCGAATTCTCGCGTGGCCGTCGGGAATCTCAACGACATCGCTGAGCAGATCAAGCGATACGTGATCGACGTCGGAATTTCCGGGGTGGTCGTTAACCTGCCGTCACACGGCTATACGCCGGGACTGATCACCGATGTGGGTGAGGTGCTCGCACCCGTAGTTGGTATGTGAGTGGGACGAATCGATGGCCTACAGCATGCCGCTGCAGAAGTTGACCAAGCCGTTCACGGGGTGCCGTGGCGATTCGCTTGGTGGAGATCATTTTCGACGAAGCGTCGGGTGCGATGGACCGCTCCGCACGTCGCGACAATACTGGGCTACAGACAGTGAAGATTCGTGGTCAACTATTGGCACCCTTTGCACACCGGGCAAGGAGCTCATTTCTTGACCGGCCGGTAATGCGTCGGGCCGACGCACATCGTTATCGACGTGCCTGCGCTTCGAGCTGGTGGTGGGCAACTTCGCTTGCGGCGTTATCCACTGTCTGCACAACGCTGTTCAAGAATCGGTGCGCATACTGCTGGGACTTCGGGCCAACGCCGCTGGTGTGAGTCGAGGCCGAAGATCAGGCCGCCACACTCCACTGTCAGCAGTCAATTGAGGTAACACGGAGTCAGGACCGAGCACGCGTTCTGGGAGTTGCTGAAGAAGACGGCAGAGGACGCTGCTGAGTTGCCGTCAGTGCCCGGACGTGACTTCGAGGTTGGTCGGCGAAGGCATGGGTCTCGTGAGTCGGGTAACGCTAAAGGCATTGCGCCTCGGAGCGTCACGCCGTGCCCAGGGTGGCAACTGTTCAGCGGCGGACGTCCATGCCTGCGTCGACCTTGAGGACGCTGCCGGTGAATGTGCGGCCGAGATCCGACAGCAAGAAAAGGATGGCGTTGCTGACGTCTCTGGGCTCGATCATCGGGAAGTCCGGCAACGCCGTTTGCATCGCGGTGGCCATGTGTGGCGTCTGCTCGATCACCTTGAACAGCGCTGGGTTTTCCAGGACCATAGGCGTCGCGCAGTTCGTCGGCGCCACAGCATTAACCCGGATTCGATGCGCGGCAAGCAAATTAGCGTATGCTCGGACGAGTCCAACAATGGCCACCTTGGCCATCACATAGGCGTCGGAGCCTCCACCGCCATCGGTCATGTCCAGCAGTGCCGCCATCGAACTAGTGGCAATCAAATGTCCGCCCTCGCCACGTTCCTTCATGTGGGGAATCGCGACCTGGAAGGCATTCCAGACACCAATCTGCATGACGTCGATGCCCAGCCGCAATGACTCCGAGGCGTCGACCTCGTCGGGGTTGGTGAGGATGATCCCGGCATTGGCCAGCACCGTGTCGATATGTCCGAACTGCTCTACACCTGCGTTAAACGCGGCCTGAAGGGCCGACTTATCCCGCACGTCGGCCGCCTGGAAGTGCATCTGTCGGCCCGTTTTCTCGACGAGCCGTGCCGTCTCTTCAAGGTCTTCCCACGTGCCCAACTTGTAGGGCACGGCGTCGATGTCGTGGCAGATGTCCACGGCGACGATGTTGGCGCCTTCTTCTGCGAGAGTGACTGCATGCGAACGGCCCTGACCGCGTGCCGCGCCAGTGATGAAAACAACCCGACCGTCGAGCAACCCCATGATCTATGTTCCTTCCTGCCGGACACGCATCGAGGCGCGTGTCAGCCGCACCAATCCGCCGCGCGTCGAAGCGTCACGACGCATGAGAAGAAGCCTACCATGATATAGAGAAATGTTTATCTGATTGTTCCCCGGGCCCTGCCACCTCCAGGGCTGCTGACTGGATGGGCACACTCTTGAGAAACCTTTCGACTTCACGTTAGGTTTCTAAAACGTGCTCACGTGCTTTGACGATTCACAGCGACGAGGTTCCATGCCAACCGATGATTCGATGCCAATGGTGGACTCCGACGAGTCTGCGATGACCGGAGCCCGCGACGAGAGATGTGTAGGGCGGGCATGGCGCTTGCCTTCCATATCGGCACCGATCCGGTGCCCGTCGAGGCCGACCGTGACGGGCAGGTGATACTGCCCGAGCGTGGGCACTTTCGCGCCTCGTGTTCGTGCGGCAACCGCAGCGTCGGGGTCGACGACTCCGACGAGCGCTTGAGGTTGGCCACGTATCCACGCCGGCCACACGCCAGACTGAAAAGAGAGACATTTCGTGGGAATCCTGGCGAGCAAATTGGCCTTCACCCGTCGACCGACGGCGCGCGTGCGGCCGGATGCCGAGTTCTTTGGGCTCTACGACTCCGACGGAAACATCTGGAGTTCTGCAGCGTCCTCGCTGCGGCGAAGTTCGGCACAGTGAACTCGTGACGCCGCTATGACCAGAACCGACTTGGGCGCACCCGATTTCAGGATGCATCCCCTGCACGGTATTCACGAGCCGACGACGGGCACGCCGCCGCGGCGACCGGGTTCGGTGCGGCGCACGAGTTCCATTGACATAACGCGTGATCCGGGCTCGCTGGATCTGGTGCATCTATCTGGTTGGGCACGCGACCTCATGACCACGCACGACGGAACTGCCGTCGAGATGGCCCAAGCCCGAACGCGAGTGACCGTCGAGATGCTCGCCCGCGTGGTTCAGCAGATTGACGTCGAGCCCGCGGTCGCGTGCATGCATCTGGTCGGTGCCCCGGCGATGAGCGGGTTCCGAGCCGCGGTCGACGAGACGGCTCCGCAATTAAGGGAGCGACGCGACTTGCGCTACACGTTGCTCGACGATGTCCCGGTCGCCACCCTGATCTCGGGGCATGCGTTGTCGGCGTCCGGCGCGCTGGGGAACGGCGCCACATCGGGCTATCTCCCGGTCGCCGACCAATGCGCGGGCTTCGTGACCGGCGGTCTGCTGATGACCTCATTCGAGGCTGGAGACCCTGCCGTTGTGACCGGACCGCCGGCGCCGGGCCTCGAGGACCCCGACGACCCGCTGGCTTGGCACGAAATGGTAGCGCTCCCTATCCACGGGATGCGTCGTCGCCGCAGGCTGGACGTGGGAAACCATGGGGGAGCAGCCGAAATAGGAATCGATGCGATGTTTCGCGACACTTACGTCCGGGCCGACGGCACGGAAACCATCATCCACGAGTACACGGTCGAGGCAGTGGTGGATTCCGATACCCAGACCATCTTGAGCTCGCAGGCGGTAGCCCGGGTGCTCCCCTGGCAAGAATGTCCGGGCGCCGTCGCCAGCGCAACCCGCCTCGCCGGAATGAGGTTGGATCAGTTGCACTTTCGCATTCGGCATGAACTTCACGGAACGTCGACGTGCACCCACCTCAACGACTTGCTGCGCAGCATCGGCGACGTCGCAGCACTGGTCGCACTGCTACCCGCCGGCTGAGGTTTGGGGCAGCCGCCTCCGATCGCCGTTCTTCTGTAGCAGGCTGGCGCTAGATCGAACCGCCGCGTTCACCTCGGCGACGCGACACGGCTTCACCGCGGCGAGAACGCTCCAGGAAGAAAGGCCCGCAGCAGTCCCTCGTCGCCTCCGTATTCGGCCGGTCCAGGCTCAGCGATGAGGCTAAAGCAGATGCGAGTCACCCAGTGAGCCATCGTCTCTGGAGCCACATCGTCGCGAACTTCACCCCTTGCCGCGGCGGCGGCGAATCGCTCGCCGAGTCCGTCTCGTAAACGGTTCTGCCACTTCTCGGACGCTGAAGCCGCATGAAAGGTGCGCCCCATTTCATCGTCGAAGGTCAACATTCGCATGGTCGGCGATTCTCGCGTTACGGCGAGGCCGACTATGCAGCTATTCACCAGCTGGTCGGCGAACGATTCCCCTGTGTCCCAACAGGACTCCGCCGCATCGAGCACTGCGGTCACGGCGCGCAGAAAACACTCGGCCAGCACGGCGTCGCGATTCGGGAAGTAGCTGTAAACGGTGCTGCGGTGTACCCCTGCCTTGTTGGCAATGTGCGTCATCTTCGTTCGGCCCACGCCACGTTCTGCGTAACACTTCTCTGCGGCATCAAGCAACCGTTCGCGCGCCTGATCGTCGCTCGTCGGCAGATCTGCACCCCATGCCGGGGCCCGCGCCGCAGCACTCCGTGTCGCCATACCGGCCATTCAACCGCTCCTCGACTTCGGACCCAAGCTTGACTTGACCGACACTTTATCCTAATTTGTCGTTCAAGGGACATGTCTGCCGGTAGTGTCGTCAGGGTGGACGGGCTGTTGGATCGCCACGCACTCGGCAACTAAGTCACGGACGGCTGGTTTACAGGCGCCAGTCGCCACGGCTGGAGGGAGCTACGTGCATGACGGTAACTGCCGAGGTACAGGCCTTCGAATTCCAGCGCGGGCGTGCACGAGCACATTTTTCCGCCGGTGGTGTCGGTGTCCCCCTTCCGTAGCGACGAGGACGCAATCCCGTTGGCAAACGACACCTCGTTCGGGTTGGCCAACTACGTGCACACCACGAATCTGGCGCGCGCTCACACGGCAGCCAGGGCTCTGCAATCAGGCACCGCGCATCGGCTTCGGCTCGCCTGCGCTACCTCATTAGTCCTGGTACAGCATTGACACCTAAGGAGTTTCATCATGTCTGACTTTCTTGCCGGCAAGGTCGCGTTCATCACCGGCGCGGCCCGCGGCCAGGGCCGCGCACATGCTGTGCGGCTCGCCGGCCACGGCGTGAACATCATCGCGGCAGACATATGTCGCGATCTGCCGGGCATGGATTATCCGAACGCGACTCAAGCTGATCTCGACGAAACCCGAGATCTGGTGGAAAGCGCCGGCGCCAAGATCGTGACGGGCATCGCCGACGTCGCCGACCAGGCAGCTTTGAAGGCCGTGCTCGACGACGGACTCGCCCACTTCGGTCGCCTCGACATCGCCATCGCCAATGCCGGCATCGTGCGCTACAGCCCAGACGACGACCCGATCGTCACCTGGAACGACATCATCAACACCAATTTGACCGGCGTCTGGAACACCTGTTTCCTGGCCCGCCAACCCCTCATCGATGGCGGTCGAGGAGGCTCCATCGTCATCACCAGCTCATCAGCCGGAATCAAGGGCACCGGCACGCACATGACTGGTGCTCTGGCATACACCGCGGCCAAACGCGGCATCGTCGGGCTCATGCAATGCCTTGCCTTGGACTTGGCTCCGCACAACATCAGGGTCAACACCATTCACCCGACCGGCGTGGTCAGCGGAATGACGATGAACGACGCGATGGCGCAGATGGTCGCGTCCGGCGACCCAGGACTGCTGGCGATGCAAAACGCCCTGCCGATCGAAATCTTGCAACCCGACGACATCGCCGACGCCGTCGAGTGGCTGGTGAGCGAGAAGGCCCAGTACGTCACCGGCATCGCTCTGCCCATCGACGCCGGCTTCACCGTGCGCTGAACCTGGTGGCGGCCGACTCACGATCGACGAAACGCGCACTTTCATGGGACGCATGACCGGCAAGGTCGTTCTGGTCACCGGCGCAGCACGCGGTATGGGACGCAGTCACGCCATTCGACTGGCGGAGGAGGGAGCCGACCTCATCCTCGTCGACATTTGCAGCTCGATCGATGGAATCGGCTATGCGATGAGCTCGGCCGAAGACCTGGCGAGCACGGTGAAGGAAGTGGAGGCCTTGGGCCGGCGGGTTCACGCCGCTCGCGTCGACGTCCGAGATCGACAGCTGATGCAGGACGTCGTCGGAACGGGTGTTGAGCGACTCGGACATCTCGACGGCGCTGTGTCCAACGCTGGTGTCTTGACTTGTGGAACATGGGAGTCAACGACCGACAAGGATTGGCGAACTGTTCTGGACGTCAACTTGATTGGTACCTGGAACACCTGCCTGGCGTCGATCCCGCACATGCTGGAACGTGGCGGCAGCCTGGTGAACATCAGCTCGGCGGCGGGCATCAAGGGAACTCCATTGCATCTGCCTTACACCGCAAGCAAGCACGGGGTGGTCGGGTTGAGCATGGCGTTGGCCAACGAACTCGCCAATCACGCGATTCGCGTGAACACCGTCCATCCCACCGGTGTCGAAACCGGTATCGAGGCACCGAGGTTGATGGAAATGTTGAGCGGCGAGCGCCAAGATCTGGGGCCGATCTTCCAGAACGCGATGCCGACGTTCTACATCGATGCCGTCGATGTCAGTAACGCCGTGCTCTATCTGCTCTCCGACGAAGCCCGCTTCGTCACCGGCACTCAGTTGAAGGTCGATGCGGGAGTGACGATTCGTTGATACGAAAAGGGTTCTGGCTACCTAAGCCAGCGTGAAGGAAATATGAGCGTCAGCACGACAAAAGTGGACGCCGAGGAACGGCGCCGACGGGGCATGGCGTTGTATCGCGACATCATGGCTGTTGAGCCGACCGAGCCAGCAACTCCGAGGGCAGCCACCCTGATCGACTTCGTGTTCGCCGAGATCTGGTCACGTCCCGGAATCGACCTTCGTTCCCGCCGACTGATTGCCGTGAGCTGCGCTGCAGGTGCCGACGCACACAGCACGCTTGCCGACCACTTCTACGCCGCGCTGAAGACGAGCCAGTTCACGGTCGATGAACTCGACGAGTTCATCCTGCACTTTGCGGTGTACTGCGGCTGGCCGAAGGCTGAGGTCACCGAGACGATTCTGAAGGAGCAACTGGTTCGGCTGCACGCCGAGGGCGTCGCTGTAGTTTCTCGGCGTCTCCCGCAGCCACTCAGCGCAGCACCAGCCGACCAGGAACTCCGTAAACTAGGCGGCGAGCAGTGTTTTCGAGAGGTGAATTGCTGCGATGCGCCGCCGCGGGGTGTCCCCTACTACGAGAGCGGCATCCTCAATTTCGTCTTCGGTGAGCTGTGGAGGCGCCCAGGGCTGAACCGACGCGACCGCCGCTGGATCACCTTGGCGTGCGTGGGACTGGACGACACCATCATCCCCATTCAGTCACACGTGTATTCGGCCATGAAGTCCGGTGACATCACCTACGACGAAATGCGCGAGTTGGTGTTGCAGTTCGCTGCTCACTCTGGATGGCCGAAAGCGCAGTTCATGCAGCAGTCGGTGGACGAAATGTACGAGCGGATCAACGGGGAGGCCTCGATCGAGCCGTGGCGAGAAGACGGTCTCGACGGCACGGGTCCGGCGTAACCGCCAGGCGCAGGGCGCGGGCGGCCGACGGACCGCCGTGCATAGAGGCCCCGATCGACACCCCTTCGCGATCGGCGGCTAGGCGGCGACCGGCACGGCTTCATCGTCGGGGCCTGTTCGTCGTCGGCATTGATGGCCCACCGCTTTGGCGTTGATTTTAGAGTTTTCAACTATATAGTCGAAAATTGACAACTCGTCGGAGATTTTGCTTTAGGCTCTAGGGCGGCGGCGTGAAGGCGGCACTGCAGCGCGTTCCACGGTCAGCGAGCGCAACGAAAGGCCAATGATAGAAAACACATTCGGCACCTCCACTCTCCGTTACGACCGCTACGATCCCGAACTCGACGTAGATCCGTATCCGATGTGGCGTCGCCTCAGGGATGAGGCGCCGCTGTACTACAACGAGCTGTACGACTTCTATGCCTTGAGTCGCTTCGCTGACGTGAAGGACGCCAGCACGGACTGGGACACGTACCGGTCAGGTAAAGGCACCGTCCTGGAGATGATCAAGAGTGGCGCGCCCGTTCCGCCGGGCTTGATCCTTTTCGAGGATCCGCCAGAGCATGATCGGCACCGCGGTCTGCTGGCGCGAGTCTTTACGCCGCGTCGTGTCGCGGAGATCGAGCCGAAGGTTCGCGCGTACTGTGCGCGCGCTGGACCCGATGGTTGAACGCGGCGGATTCGACTTCATCGCCGACCTTGGCGCCGAGGTGCCGATGCGCACCATCGGAATGATGCTGGGCATGGCCGAGTCCGATCAGGTCAAGAATCGTCAGCGCGTGGAGGAGGGATTCAGCGCCGCGGGCGAAGGCAGCGATTGGATCATGGAGATCCTAGACCCGGAGACATTCGGCGAATACATCGACTACCGAACCAAGAACCCCTCAGACGACCTGATGACGGACCTGATCAACGCGACCTACAGCGACTCCGACGGTGTCGTGAGACACCTCGACAAAGAGACGATGATGACCTACATCGGGTTGCTGGCCGCCGCTGGCAACGAGACGACGGTGCGTCTGATCGGCTGGGCGGGAAAGGTGTTGGCCGAACATCCCGATCAGCGACGCGAGCTGGTCGCCGACCCCAGCTTGATACCCGATGCGATCGAAGAACTCCTGCGCTATGAGACGCCCTCGCCGGTGAATGCACGCACCCTTACTCGTGGCGTCGAGCTCTACGGCGTCACGGCGCCGGCAGGTAGCGTGATGATTCTGCTTCACGGAGCAGCCAACCGCGACGAGAGGATGTTCGCCGAGCCGGACCGCTTCGACATCCACCGCGCCAACAAGAAGTCGCACCTCGCGTTCGGGCACGGTATCCACTTCTGTTTGGGTGCCCATCTGGCCCGACTCGAGGCCCGCGTCGCGTTGGAAGAGGTGCTCAAACGTTTCCCAGAGTGGCAGGTCGACTGGGACAACGCGGTGCAGGCACACACCTCCACGGTTCGCGGGTGGGAAAACCTACCCGTGGTCGCTGGCTGAGGACCCCAGATGAGGGTCATCGTTACGGGTGCCAACAGCGGCGTCGGCAAGGCTACGGCAGCCGCGCTGGCCGCGGCTGGCCACCAGGTGGTGCTGGCCTGCCGAACGCCGAGCAAGGGCGTGGCCGCCGCGCGTGACATGCATGGCGACGTGGAGGTCGCTCGCCTTGACCTGGCAAACCTGCGCAGCGTGCACGAGTTCGCCGCCTCCATTGACTCGGTCGACGTGCTGGTCAACAACGCCGGTGTACTCGGCGTGCCGCTCACGCACACCGCTGACGGTTTTGAAGCCCATATGGGAACCAATCACCTCGGGCACTTCGCGCTGACCTGCCTGCTGGCCGATCGCATCAAGAACCGTGTCGTGACCGTCTCCACCGGCACGTACGTGATGGCGAGGCTGCATCTGGAGGACCTGAACTGGGAACGCCGTGCGTACAACGCTTGGTCGGCTTACACCGAATCGAAACTAGCAACCGCCGTGTTCACCGTGGAATTGGCGCGCAGAGGCGTCACCGCACACCTCGCCGACCCCGGTATCAGCCAGAGCGCCATCGTGTCCGACAGGTCCGGCTTCGCCGCGCGGGTGGTCAGGTACCTTCAACCTCGAATCGCCCAGCCCGGCGACCTCGCGGCGCGGTCCACCGTGTTGGCAGCCATCACGGACCTGCCTTCCCCCACGTACTGGGCTCCGCGCGGCCTGCTTCACCAGTGGGGCAGGCCAAAGGTCGTCAAGTTGAATCGCAAGGCCTGCGATCCCGAGACCGGTCGCCGGTTATGGGACATCTCGACCGCACTCACCGGTTGCGATCTGCCACTCACGCGAAAGTTACCTTGAGTTAAGGCGTTTCGCCCTGTGGCGTGCCGCCGACCCCTTCGCATTGCTTGTCGAAGTCGGGGCAGGAAACGGACGATTCTTCTGCGGTAGATGCCACCAGCGGGGGATCTGGTTGGCGCGACTGTGCCGCGGTTCGCCCACGGCGAGAAATGCTTGATCGTCGGGAGGCGATTAGAGAGAGAGTCTACGCAGACCAAGGAAAATTCGACTCGCTAATATAATCTGTCATAAAACCAAAAATCTGGCTGGCGGGCTTGCCGACGAACTACGCGACACCCGTATGGCGGATCGCTAACGAAGCGCAGAGGGTATCGGCATGAGCGACGAGTGTGGAGGCTTGAAGATCGACGCGGCGTCCTTCACGGATCTTGCGGGCGTCGCGGAAGCTGCCCAAACGCTGGAGCGACAGGGCTACGACTGCTGCTGGTCGCCCGAACTCAACCACGATCCGTTCCTGCCGCTCGTGCTCGCGGCCGAACATACGCGCACCCTTGAGCTCGGAACTGGGATCGCGGTCGCCTTCGCTCGCAACCCGATGACGGTCGCCAACCTTGGGTGGGACCTTCAGTCATACTCGCAGGGCCGCTTCAACTTGGGTCTCGGTTCGCAGGTCAAGGCGCACATCGAAAAGCGGTTCGGCATGCCTTGGAGCCAGCCTGCCCGTCGCATGCGAGAGTTCGTTTTAGCTCTGCGCGAGATATGGTCGTGCTGGCGGAACGGCACCAAACTAGAGTTCGAGGGCGACTTCTATACCCATCGACTTATGACGCCGATGTTCACCCCAGAGCCGATGCCGTATGAGTTCCCGAGAATCTTCGTCGCTGCAGTGGGCGATACGATGACCGAGATCTGTGGAGAGGTCGCCGATGGCGTGCTTGCGCACTCATTCACGACGAAGCGCTACTTCGAAGAGGTGACCACGCCGGCGCTGTTGCGCGGTTTGCAGCGTGCTGGCCGCGAGCGGCGCGAAATACAGGTCTCCTGCTCAGTTTTCGTGGTGACGGGACGCGACGACGCCGAACTAGCCGCCAATGCCAAAGCGATGCGTAAACAGATCGGCTTCTATGGATCGACACCTGCCTATCGCAAAGTGCTGGACCTGCACGGGTGGGGTGAGCTGCAGACCGAACTGCATCACCAGTCTTTGCAGGGGAAGTGGGATCAAATGGGAACACTCATCGATGACGAGGTGTTAGAGGCCTTCGCGGTCGTCGCACCCTTGGACAAACTTGCGGCGAAGATTCACGACCGGTGTGACGGGCTCATCGACCGCGTGCCGGTTAGTTTTCTATCGCCTATCGGTGATGAGGCCACGATCGCTCTGGTTGAGCAGCTACGAGGGGCACCGGTTGTTTGACACGAGGGTGATGCGTCAGTCTGAACTGAGTTTGGCTACAGCAGGATGCTCACGTCACAGCCGGGACTCTGCTAGGTTTTCTTTGTGTGAGCACCGAAACACCGGTTTTGACAGTCGATTACGCTCACGTACGAGTCGTGACGCTAAATCGGCCTGCCGCTAGGAACGCACTCGACCGCGCACTGGTCGAGGCGGCGTACGCGGCGTTCACTGAGGCTGACGCCGAAGGCTCGGTGCGCGCGGTGGTGCTCACCGGCACCGACCCGGCGTTTTGCGCCGGGGTGGATCTCAGGGAGGCCCAGCAGCACGGCGCTGAGTACTTCTCCATCTTCGAATCGCACAACTGTGTCGCTGCGACGGCGAGCATGCGAACGCCGATCATCGGGGCCATTAATGGTGCCGTGTTCACCGGCGGGCTCGAAATGGCCCTGGGCTGTGACTTTCTCATCGCATCCGAACGAGCGGTCTTCGCCGACACGCACATTCGAGTAGGGATCCTGCCCGGCGGCGGGATGACAGCGCGGTTGCCGCTGTTGGTCGGTCCGGCCATCGCGCGGCGCATGTCAATGACCGGAGAAGTCATCGGGGCGACTCGCGCCGAGCGGATCGGGCTGGTAACGGAAGTCGTGCCGCACGAACAATTGATGGACCGCGCGCTCGAGCTGGCGCGACAGATTGCCGACGTGCCGGAGCGAACGATGTTGGGCCTCAAGGAACTCTATTCCACTGGAGCCGCCACAGTGATCAACCCCGCTTTGGCGGCAGAGCAGCGGATAGGGCAGGCATACGTCGGGGGCTTCGACAATATCGAAGACCCGTTACGAGCGGTAACCGAACGCAACAAGAGCCAGCTCACGTAGACATTTTCGGGGACCGTCGAACGTCCCCGTGCAGCATCATTACTCGGCTCCGCAATCGATGAACGAGCAAATGGCCTGGACCGTTTCGGGCGGGCAATCCCCCGCCGCGCACCCCGCGCTGGACTTCGATCAGCGATTCGGACTCGAGTATGCGGAGCGCCTCCCGAAGGGTTGGCCGCGACACCCCGAACCGTTCCATCAACTCCGACTCGGGCGGCAGCATAGTTCCCTCGGTGATCTCACCGTGGTTGAACATCCTGCGCAGTGCGGCGGCCGCACGATCAGCCATCTTTGGCTCTCGAAGGTGTGTAGTGGGCGAGGATCGCTGATCGGAACCACCAAAGAAGACGCCTTTGACGACCGGCGGCCGATCGGCATGGTCGAAAATTGTGAACTGACAAAGGGACTCGTCGATTCGCGGTGGCCCCAGTCAACAGGTCATGGATTAGCCGATGCCGACAAAACCGATGCCACGGACGCCCCGCCGACATGGAAAGCGTCCGCCAAAGCGCCCAGCTGTACCGGATCTTGCCGGCCGACAGCACCTACGACGCGAACTCCTTCAACATGAATCGACGGCCGCTGGGCGATCGCGAGCAAGGCCGCTTCGAGCCGACGGACCCGAGCTCGCGGCAAGATCCCCCCAGCGTGACTTAGCTTAGGCTTGCGTGGCCCTGCAAGCGAGCCACGACCGGAAGCTGGCCGCGGCTCTGGGGGATCTGAGGGTCCCAAAATCGTTGAGCTGGTTGCAAGTTTGCCGCGAAGCGATGCCCGAAGAAACCTCGTGCCGATCTGGCCGTGAGCGTTGCGAATCGCGGTCCGCTACTTGAGGATCCCAGGCAACGCCGCGAACTCTTGGCGGATGAGGTCCTCAACGGCCTGTCCGCGCGTATTCAGCCACCGGTTGATGGCCCGGGTGAGCAGCAGCATGCCCACCGACGCGAGCAGCTCGCATTCTTCATTCGGCGCCGGAAGGCCGCGCCGCTCGGCGACAATTTTCGCGATCACGTCAATGTTGGCGGTGTGATTCTGTTGTTCGCGGCCCAGCAGAACGGCCGATGACGCTATGGCGTCGTAGTACTGACTGATCCGCGTCCGGATGCGTTTCAATGCGGGAGCGAGGAGCGCGAACGAGTGCTCCATTGCTTGGAAGTCGGAGATTGAGTCTGGTTGGGCGAGATAGACACCACCAAACGCGCGGATGAAGTCAAACTCTCCCGAGAAAAGCACCGATTCCTTGGTCGGAAAGTAGCGAAAGAAGGTCCGGGGGGATACACCTGCGGCCTCAGCGATCTCATCGGTGCTCGTTGCGTCATAACCATATGCACCGAAGAGCTGCAATGCCGCCTCAAGCAGTGCAGTGCGCACGCGCTCCGCGTGCGCACCGCGAGGCGAGCGATCCCCACGGGGCAACTGTCACCCTCCCGCGTCAATATCAACTCGATGAAACTATAGCCACAGCGTTAACACAAAGCAGCCGCCACGGCGACGTCGGCGCGCGACCCGCAGCGCCTGCGGCGAAGGCCTCGTATGCCCTTCCGTTCCGCAGGCGAGGCGCGTGGTCCGTATGTCCGGGCGTTGACGGTGGGTTGCTGGTTGCCCTGCCGGGGCCAGCTCAACGAACCACTGTATGGCACGCAACTGTCTAGTGTAATGAGGTGCAAGCTCCAGCCTTGCCTTTGCACGCCTGGGGGGGTTTCCTCCTGATCAGCTGTGCTATCCCGGGATTTGCATTGACGATATGGCACCGAACTGTCATCGTGTTTCTATCCGACAGTCAGCGGAGGCGTGGTAAATGACCGATCTCGAGGCTGCGCAGCCGTGGGCGGTCGGCGCGACGCATGATGTTGTCCCAGTGAGGGGCCCTCGGCCGGTGCTGGTGCGGGCCGGCATCGGCGTGGCGTTCACGGCGATCGCGATTTTGTGTATTCCTCCGGCGAGGGACGTTCAAGCACAGCGTTTCTTCGATCGGTGCACCGACGAAAGTCCTTGGGGATCAAAGTAAATGCACCCACGCAAGAGTCGACAAGTACGACGGTCAACTGACATATCCGACTCTGCCCCTGAAGGGCTTTCCACGCCCTCAAGGACTTGCGTTCACCCCAATGGATGCGTCCGGCTGCCGCGTCGACGGGCGGCTGTAGAGAACTAGACAGTTCAGGAAGGAGAATTGAGCATGGCCGACGACGTGGCTGTCGAATACGTCGACATCCCCACAAAAGTTCGGCTTCGCGATATGGGTGCGGTCCGGCCGGCAATCGAGGCATGGTTGCGCCGACGCGTCGGAGACGACCTCGAGGTGCATAAAGTGGATCAGCCCGACACCGCTGGCGTCGCCAACGAGACCCTGATGATAAGCGCCACCTGCGCATTGAACGGCGAGTGTGAGGAGGCCAGCTACGTCATGCGAGTCGGCGCGACCGAGCACTTATTCATGGGGATGGATGTAAAGACTCACTACCTGATTTACGAGAAGCTTTCGCAGGAGCCGCAGATCCCGTCGCCACCAGTGGTTGGTTACGAGCCAGACACGAGGGTGTTCGGCCAGCCTTTCTTCGTCATGGAGAGGGTGGAGGGCCAGGTGCCACCGGACAATCCGCCCTTCAACGTGAGTGGCTGGGTAGTCGAACTCCCACCACAGTCGCAGCATGAGTTGTGGCGCGGCGCCATCGAGGTGATGGCCGAACTACACGGGTTGGATCCGGCTGAATTCAGTTTCTTGGCGCGGCCAAACCTGGGCCGCACGGGACTCGAGCAGGAGCTGAACCATTGGCTGGCGTATGCCAAGTGGTGTGGAGGTGATGAGCTTCCAATGGTTAAGCGCGCTTCGGAATGGTTGGTCACAAATCTGCCTCAAGGCGCTCCGCCCGGGTTCTCCTGGGGCGATGCGCGACCCCAGAACATCATCTACCAGGGAACGTCCGTGGCGGCCGTGCTCGATTGGGACATGGTCTCCCTGGCGGGGCCGGAGTGTGACTTGGCCTGGTGGACGTACACGGATCACGCCGTCACCACCGCGCGCGGACTGCCGCGTCCTGCGGGGTTTGGCTCGCGGCGCGACGCGATCAATCTTTGGCAAGAGCTCATAGGTCGCCCGGCTGAACACCTCGACTGGCACCTTGTGCTGAACGCCCTGCGCATCACGCTCGTGATGGTGCGCCTGCCCGCCATGCTGCTGGCGACCGGACAGCTAACGCCGGACCAGGCGCGCCAACTCAACGAGAGCGGCAACATGGACTGGCTGGACGGCCTTCTCGACGGTCCGCCGCCCCCGCGTTTTGGATCGCGCTGGTCCGGGTGGGACGACTAGGCGACGCCGGCATGGAGCCCCCAAACCACCGTGAGTAAGGAGATTTCGTGACCGTCCAGGATTTGTCGAGCGGACTGCCGGCCGCGCAGGAGAGTGTCGTCTCGGAGCGACCGACTGAGCCGTTCTGGGCGGAGAATCTTCTTTTCGCGTTATACGACCCTCGAGCAGATCTCGGCTTCTGGCTGCACTTGGGCAGCGTGCCCAATGAGTGGGATATGTGGGAGGACCGGGTGCTGGTCTGTCTGCCTGGCGATGAGGGCGTTCTGACGATGTGGGGCTACTACTACACACCCCAGCAGAAGAAGCCGGCGGGACCGAACCTGGCATTTCGATGCATTGAGCCGTTCAAACGCTGGAAGGTCACGTTTGACGGTTTCGCACAACACGTTTCGAACACCGATATGCAGAATGGGCTGGTCCCGGACGGCCTGCGCAAGCGCCTCGTCATCGACTTGGAGGTCGACTGTGTGACGCCGGTGTGGGACGCGCACACTTCGGCTCACGGCGAGGGCGGCAAGGGTGACATGACCAATCAGGGCTGGGCAAAGGAGCATTACGAACAGCTCTATCGCGCCCGCGGCCAGGTGCGGGTGGACCAGACGATCTATGACATCGATGCGACGGGCTGGCGTGACCACTCGCGCGGCCCGCGCGGAGGCGGCACCGGCGAACCGTGGGGCGGTCACGTGATAGCGAGCTGCCTGTACGAAAGTGGGAAAGCATTCGTCTTCTCGTCCTACTGGCGTCTGGACGGGCTGATCACGTTGCAAGGTGCAGCGGTCGTTGACCGCGACGGCAGATTCTGCACCGCTGAGGTGCTCGAACCGCCGAGGCTGAAGGATCTGCAGTTCTCGGGTGAGCGCCTGCCTATTCGCCTGCGCTGGGATGGCGGGGCGATCGACACTGTGCTGGAGACCCGACGCTCCATCTGGATGTCGATGCAGAAGTACCTTGCGGTCGGGAAGGATCTGGAGGGGCCGGGGCTGATGTATGTGCTGAACTTCGGCCCCTGCGAATGGGATGGGGAAGTCGGCCAGGTTTATATCGAGCGGTCCGACGCGCTCAACTCCCCGGCCAAACGGGTTTGGTCAAAAGCCTAGGCCGCCCTTGGGTTTCAGGGCAGACCCGCTTCACAGCTACCCATGTTCGGCGCGGCCGCTGGGATCGATGAGTTTCGCCAAAGTGCTTGCAGACAAACGGTATCGCTCGATTGTTATGCCAGCAGTGGGTCGCGCGGTAGGCCGAGGATGCGTTCGGCGATGAGATTGCGGATAATCTCTGAGGTCCCGCCGGCTATCGTGAGACAGCGGCTGTACAGGTAGTCATGTGCGACCTCGGCCTGCTCTCCGACGAGGACAGCAGGGGTGACAATGCAAAGAGCCAGTTCGGCGACGCGTTGCGCGTGTTCAGCGCCGTATAGCTTCGCAATGTTGCCTTCGATCGTCGACCCGGAATCGAATACCGCTCGGGCCGCCCGCCGGAGATTCAGCGCTGCAAGACAATACGACTCCACGAGTAGGGCGCCGACTTCACGCGCCAGGCCTGTGTCGCCGCTGCGGTACTGCTCCAACAACTCGGCGAGCTTGTCCGCAGGCAGGGTCACTGAACCACCACCGAGGGATACGCGTTCGTTGCCGAAGGTCGCCATGGCGACTTTCCAACCGGCGTTCACCTCACCGACAATGTCGCGGTCGGGGACGAAGACGTCGGTGAAGAAGACCTCGTTGAACAGCGTCGCGCCGGTGATCTCCTTCAGTGGGCGGATCTCCACACCCGGTACCGCCAGATCGATGATCATGGCGGTGATGCCACGGTGCTTGGCTGCGCTGCGATCGGTGCGCACCGTGGCCAGACCCCGCTGGCAATTCATCGCATCGCTTGTCCACACCTTCTGGCCGGTCACCGACCAACCGCCCTCAACGCGCTCGGCCTTGGTAGCGACCGCGGCCGCATCAGAGCCCGCTCCTGGCTCACTGAACAACTGACACCAGCGCAGCTCACCCTCGAGGCTGGGCCAGATCAGCCGCTCGACCTGCTCCGGGCTACCGTGCTCAAGCAAAGTCGGCACCACCCACTCGCCGAGTCCGAGGTGCGGCTTATCCAGTTCGCCGAGCACTTCGTCGATGATCAGCTGCTCCACCGAGTCCGCGCCGCGCCCGAACGGCGGCGGCCAGTGCGGCTGCAGATATCCGCTGCGGGCCCATAACTTGGGCCTGCTGTCAACGTCGGCCCGCATCAACTCCGACCGGAACTCCTCGGCGGCCAATCGGTACTGTTGGGCTTCGGGCGGCAGATCTAGCGCGTGATGCAGTCGCACCCCAGCGCGTTGCAATTCGATGACCTTGTCGTGCAATGCTTCTCGCCCGCCACAGAACGCCAGCAAGATTGTGGCCCGGCGAATGAAGAGATGGGCGTCGTGCTCCCAGGTGTATCCGATGCCGCCGTGGATCTGAAGATTTTGCAGCGCGACGCGCTGATAGGCCGGCAGCACATGTCCGGCCGCCATGGTCACCGCCAGGTCGGCTTCTGGTGCGTGCCTGCGGGCTGCATCCCAGGTGACCGCAACGGCCAGTTCCGAATCGACCAGCATGTTCGCGCAGTGGTGCTTGATCGCCTGAAACGACCCGATGGGCCGATCGAACTGTCGTCGATCCTTGGCATAGCTGGTCGCCATTTCGGTGCAAGCGGCCAAGCCGCCAACCGCCTCGGCCGCCGCCAGCAGCCGAAGCGTGCGCACGGCGCTGGCAGCAGCACCGACCAGCACGTCGGCGACGGGGGCAGCGGATAGTTCTAGGACGACTAGCGGGCGGGTGAGCATGTCGTTTGTTTCGCCGACCTGGACGGAAACGGCGTCGCCATCTTCGACCAGCACGATGTCTTCACCGACGGTGATGAGGTAGACGTCGCTGCCGGAGTCACCGAGAACCGCGATGTTTGTTCCCGTGATGGTCGAATCCGACCGAATCGCAGTGTTGGTCGTACTGACGCCTGCGATCAGCTCGCCCGACGCGAGACGGGGAAGCCAGCGTTGTTGCTGCTGTTCGCTGCCGAACTCGGCCATTAGCACCGATGCAGCCACCGTCGGCAGGAACGGCCCACCGATAGCGGCGCGGCCGAGCTGTTCCATCACCACCGTGAGCTCGGGAAGGCCGTAGCCTTGGCCCCCGAACCGCTCGTCGATGTGCAGGCCGAGCCAGCCCGCCGAGGCCATCTCCTTCCAAAGCTCGTCTGCGGCCCACCAACGGTCAGGTCGGTCCGGATTCAGCAGCATGTCGCGCGCAGCCGCCATGCCCCCGCGCGCAGCCACCACCGCCGCGGCGAGTTCCGCGAAGGCGCGGTGGTCTTCCGTTATCGCCAAAGACATGACCAAGAACCCTCTTTCGTTACCAGGAGTTGCCGAACCGGTCGCGGAACGTCACCGACATCGCCGGACGTCGACGCGGCGCGGAGAGCTTTTGGCGGGAACGCCGAGGTAGATGGCGGACATCGGCACGATCGTGACGGGCAATCTCAGTACTTCCCGAACCCGGTCGATACCGAACGTGGTCAGACCCGTGGTCAGTGTGCCCGCGGTCACCCGTTTAGTGAACTCGGCCACCACCTCGTCCGGATTCCCGGTCAAGTTCATAGAGGAGAACATACTTTCTGCCATCTCAACGCTCCTCCGCGATCGGGTCAGCCGGACCTGCATCCCGACACTATGACAGTCAACTGTCACAGGTCAATGTGAAGGTCTGCTATTCACGTCCGACCGCCGATAACTACCATCTATAGCGTGGAACCCTGTTCGGAACTCGGACTCGTACGGGAGAACTAGTTGTGCAGGGGGCGGAGGAAAGTCGTCGAAATTACCGATGTTATCCCGCAATTGAGTGATGTCGACCGTCATGGCCTTCATCTTGGTAACCATGCTGTGCGTCGTGGCCAAATATTTGGTCGATGGTCTTTTGCGGATCTCCGGCCTGTTTACGTGTAATGTCCACAACTTTCTGCATGCCGTTCGTCACGGCGCGGGAAGTAGTAGTAGATGGCGGGGATTGGGCTCGGCTTGTTCTGCTACGTCCGAAAGCCTCGTGCTCGCATACCCTTTGACGCTCAGGACATGAGCGGCCCGCGTCCGAGCGGATTTGAAATCGCCTTCCTCCGGACTGCCGGCCCGCGGCCTTGACTTTCTAGCTATCGTTCGACTGTACGCAGATGACCGGCCATGTCGTTTCTAGGACACGACGAGGTCCAACGTCACCAGCGTGGCAAACACTACGAGGACGTAGCCCTCGAATATGAGGCGCAGTGTGCGCGGAGCGGCCCGGATATCCATGAAATGCAGGCCGATCAGCCGCACTTTGCACAGCGCGAGGCCGATGATGACCACGGCGGCCGCCGATGCCACGCCGGCGCCCTGTTCGACCCCAACGGTGAACGATGCGAACGTGAGGCCGATGAGCGCGGCCCATACCAGAGTCACCCGGCGCGTCATTGCCATCACCGCATCAGATAGAAGAGAGCGAACAGTACGACCCACAGCAGGTCGACCATGTGCCAGAAGATGCCGCCGGCCTCGCACAGCATCGTGTCGCGCCCGCTCAGCTGTGGCTTGCGGCTGACCGTGATGAGCCGGCTCAGCACCACGCAGCCGATCAACACGTGCGCCAGATGTATACCGGTGAACATGAAGTAATACGAGAAGAACTCGCCGCTGCCGACGGTCTTGCCGTTACCGAACAGATGCAACCACTCCACGGCCTTCACAACGACGAAGCCCAGTCCGCATGCGAGCGCGGCACCGAACAGCCGGGGCGCTGAGCGGTGCACACCAGTGAGGACTTGCTGTACGGCCAATGCGGCAAACAACGAACTGCTCAGTAGCAGAACGGTGTTCATGGTGCCCAGGGCGACGTTCAGGCTCGCGTGATCGCGGGCGAAGAGCTCAGGGTTCTTGGCGCGTGAGTACATGAACGTGGCGAAAAACAGCGCGAACACCGTCATGTCGCCGAGGACGAATACCCAAATCCCTTCCTCGCCGGGAATGCGTTTGGGTTCTGTGGCCCGTGCCCGTGTCTCGCGGTCGGCCGTTGCGGTCATGCGCCTGTGCGGTGGAGGACGGGCTCCTCGCGGTCGTCTGTCGGTTGCGCGCCAATCGTTGTCAGCAACTGCCAGGTCATGACGAGGAGCCACGCCCCGAAGAACACGGCAACCAGCCAGAAAGCGAGCAGTCCGTTCCAGGCGAACACGCCGGTCTTGAACAACACCACGAGACCGCCTGCGGCGAAGATGAAACCGCTCCAAAAGTTGTAGTAGGCCACCCATCTCGGCCAGACGGGGTGCGGCCCCTGGTAGCCGAAGATCGCAAAGCCGATCGCCAGGCACTGGATGGTGGCCGCGGGCCAGTTCATCACGAACGGCAGCCAGCCGAGGTCGTTGAGTGCCTGGGTGATCTCGGGATTGCGCTCGGGGCGATACGACGCCGCGGCGAACGCAAAGGTTGGTAGGACGATCGCCATCACCGCAAGGCCGGTGGCGATCAGCTGCGCGTAGGCAAGCGGGGAGAACCTGCCCTCGAGCTGCCTGATCCGCACGGCGATGAGCGCGCCGAAGGGTACCTGGAGTCCCGCCGCCGCCAGCAGGACGACAAGTCCGGTGCGCTTCACCCCGGTGTTTGTCGACCAGAACTCTGCGACCTCGCCGGCGGACTTCGTGGGAGCCATCGGAGGGAGCAGGCCGACCATGATGATGCCGGGGAATAGGAGCAGCAGGAAGGCGGCGCCGCTCCACGCCATCGTTTTCTGAATGCCGGTCGTCATGACGAACCCCTCATCGATGGTTGATAAGGCATGACGCTACTTAGAGTTTGACTCGAGAGTCAACGAAATTCTGTGTTGAATTAGAAAAAACTCCTCGGCTGAATAGGCGTTCGCGCACCTACGGAGGCTAGTTCACCATGGTGGTGTCGGAGCTTGCCGTCACACGGACAAGCCCCAATGCATCCGAGCCCGCTCGTACTGGCGGTGCGACGGTAGGGGCGGCGATTGCGGCCCTGTGGCTTGTCGTAGCGGTGCAGGCGCTGGTGCGGTGGGTCTTTTCACCTGACTTCGGGCGGGCCCGGTTGACCGTATGCCGACGTGGAATCTGGTGGCATTGACATCTTTGAGGGTCTCAGCCTTGCGCTCTTAGCGGGGGTGGTGTGGTTCTGTGTCGTTCGACCATGGCGGCGGACCGGCAAGCTGAGCCTCGACGGCAAGTTCCTCCTCGGAGACGGCTCATCGATCGGGATGCCCGTGGTAGTAAGCCGACCTGCCGCGCATGTCAGGCCACTCGCGCTCGCGCCAGTCAGAACGGCTGGTCCGGCGACTCGCGAGGCCAAACTTAGCTGCATCGGACGAGGCAACGATCGGGCCACTGACTATGGCCGGCGGTACCAAGGATAGTGGACACGAGGATGCGTCTGAACGGATCGAGATGATTGAAGCCGCACCAGCTTTCGCCTTCGTATGTATGAGTGACGATTTCCATCCAGGTGGGCCGACTGCCGTTTCGAGCCGAATCGGTGCACTGAACTTCGGCGTCGAAGACGCGGCGATGCCGCCGAGATGGTCGAAATCGAAATTGGGTGACGGCGGTGTGCTTCAAGTAGTCCAGCTGTTGTCGCTGTGCCGGCGGATTGCGCAAAATCCGGCGCTGGCTGCATGAAGTGGCGAGCGGAGATGCATGGATCCGCAGTCGAGGTGCGGACCATCATTCTGCCGCCAGGATTGGCACCAATCCGCTGCGACCTACGTCGGGATGATGCTCAGGGTGGCGCCGCCGTCAACCGGAAGGATGATCCCGGTGATCCACGCGGCATCGTCGGACGCAAGGAACACGGCTGCCTTGGCGACGTCGAAGGCGCTGCCCTGTTTGCCCAAAGGTACGGTGGAGTCCCGCATCTCCATGACCTTCTCGCGGCTGAGGCCTGTGCGCTCGACCAGTTGATCAACGCCAATCGGCGTTTCCACGGCTCCGGGGGCGATCACATTCACCCGCACATGATGTTTGGCGTACTCCTTGGCGAACGACCTCGACATGGAGTTCAGCGCTGCTTTCGAGGTCGCGTATCCGACGTTCTCCGGCCCGGCGAGAAACGAGGCCAACGACGAGATGTTGATGATCGACCCTGACCCCTGTTCGCGCATGATGGGTCCGAGATGCTTGATGACCTGCCATATTCCGTCGAGGTTGATCGCGAACATGCGGTTCCAGAAGTCCAGATCGATCTCGTCGGTGGCGCCGGTCGAGATAATACCGACATTGTTGTGCAGCACGTCGACGCGGCCATAGTCCGAGCGGACCCGTGCGGCAAGGCCTTCCACGTCTGCCGTCGCGGTGACGTCCACTTCGATCGCCGCCGCGGTACCGCCCTCGTCATGGATCATCTTCACGGTGGACTCGGCGCTCTCCAGCACACGATCGGCCACTAGAACTGTTGCGCCCTCGCGGGCGAACGTGATGCATGCCGCACGCCCGTTTCCGATCGTGGCCCCGGCGGATTGACCACCGCCGACAACGACCGCGACCTTGCCGTCGAGTCTCCCGGTCACTTCGATGCTCCAATCGGCTCGTCGGTCTTGTGGGCGCCGATTGCGCCGGCCGCAACCTGACTGGCATTGGCGGCCGCCGGGAATCCCAGATAACCCGACAGGTGGTAGGTGACTTCTTCCAACTCGGCGCGCGTAAGACCGTTGCGAAGCCCGATCTGGAAGTGTTCCCTCAACTGGTCGTGGGCGCGGAGCGCGATCAGGGCACCGATGGTGACGAGGCTACGAGACCGCCAGTCCAGGCCGGGCCGCGTCCACAACGCACCGAACAGATTGTCGGCGCTGAGAATGCCGAGTTCGTCACCGAACCGCGGCTCGCTCTTGCCCTCACCGATTTTGGCAGCGATATCGGGGCAGAGTTGGGCGAACACTTCCAGCCCCGCTTGTATGCGTTCTGACATGAATCTACCTCGTTATCTATGACGGAACCAGGTGAGTGCGGGCCGCTTGATCCGGCAGCGAGGGTCAGGGGGCATGCGAGTGTTTCCCTTGCTGTACGGCGCACGCTGCCAGCGTCAACTCGACGCACCGATCCCATTCCTCGGGACGGGCTTCCTGTTCGGACGACAGAGCCAGCGCCAGGCCTCGAATCAGCCGGCGTAAGTCGCGTGAGGTCACCTCAGAACGCACCCGGCCGGCGCGGATCCCCAATGCGATCAGCTCGTCGCTCAACGTCGCGAGTCGATGCGCGTCATCACCGACGGCGTGCGTGTCGACATCGAACACCATGCCGGCGATGCGGTCCTGGCGAATGCGATGGATGACGTCGTACAACGCCTCGGCCAGCGCCGTCCATGGATCGCCCTGGCGTGCCTGCAGAATCGCCTCACAAACGCGCGCTTCGATCCAAATCGTTTGCGGTTCAAGAAAGGCCGAGATCATCGCCTCCCGGCTGGGGAAGACCCGGAACACGGTGGCCTTGCCGATGCCTGCCGCGCGCGCGACATCTGCGTGAGTGGCAGTGCCCTTGGCGGCGAACAACTCTCGCCCGGCATGGACGATGCGCTCGTAGTTGGCGCGTGCATCGGACCGCTGTCGTCGCGCTTTGGCTGTCGGTGGCATAGGTGGACCTCCCTGGCACGGCACCTACGCAGGTTAACATGAAACGGACCTAGGGGTCCACTTGCTCCAGCACCGTGTCGATATGCCCGAACTGCTCTACACCTGGGTCGAGCGCGGCCTGTAGGGCCGACTTATGCCGCACGTCAGCCGCCTGGAACTGAATCTCTCGGCCCGTTCTCTGGACGAGTCGAGCTGTCTCTTCGAGGTCTTCCCACGTGCCCAACCTGTACGGCACGGCGTCGATGTCGCGGCAGATGTCTACGGCGACGATGTTGGCGCCTTCTTCCGCGAGAGTGACTGCATGCGAACGGCCCTGACCGCGTGCCGCCAGTGATGAAAACGACGCGACGCGACCGTCAAGCAAACCCACGATCTGTGTCCCTTCCTTCCACCGAGACGCATGCCAGCTGGACCTGGCTGATTAGTGCCGTGTGAGCGCGAACGAGTCGGCGCATTCGACAAGTACGCAGGAACCGGATTGACCCACACGTGCTTGAAGGACTTGTTCGCGACATCGCTCAGGTATAAAATTCGAAGCAAATATAGAATATGGTCATAAACAGATTCTGGTAGAACACTGAGCCGGACGGATCTCAGCCGGGTCCGGCGGGGCACGGCGCAAGGGAGCGAAGGATGCCGTTACAAGACACCCATCAGATCGTGTCGGTCGATGACCACCTCATCGAGCATCCACGTGTGTGGCAAGACCGCTTGCCGCAGAAGTATCGGGAGGCCGGACCCAAGATCGTCGAGATCAACGGCCAGCATTTGTGGTCGTATGACAACACGCTGTATCCGACGATCGGGCTGAACGCGGTTGCGGGCAAGCCACCGCAGGAGTGGGGCACCGATCCGGTGCGCTACGAGGATATGATTCCCGGTTGCTACGATCCTGCGGCGCGGGTGGCGGACATGGACCTCGATGGGGTGCAGGCGGCGTTGTGCTTTCCCTCCTTCCCGGGGTTTGCGGGGGGGACGTTTTATCGGGGTAACGATCGCGAGCTGGCTCTGCTGTGCGTGAAGGCGTGGAACGATTTTCACATCGACGAGTGGTGCGCGACGGCGCCGGACCGGTTCATTCCGCTTGGTTTGCTTCCGGTCTGGGACATCGACGCGTGCGTCGTCGAGGCCGAGCGTCTGGCCTCGAAGGGGGCGCGTACTGTGTCGTTTCCGGACAGCCCGGTGTCGTTGGGGCTGCCGTCGTTTCACTCAGATC
The DNA here is from genome assembly GCF_001667785.1 of Mycobacterium sp. E3247. Classification (NCBI taxonomy): domain Bacteria; kingdom Bacillati; phylum Actinomycetota; class Actinomycetes; order Mycobacteriales; family Mycobacteriaceae; genus Mycobacterium; species Mycobacterium sp. E3247. The sequence continues at coordinate 76,195 of NZ_LZJG01000348.1, forward strand.
ACTGGGACAATCTGTGGCAGGTGTGCTCGGACGCGGGCATGCCGCTGGCACTGCATTTCGGGTCGGGCGGTTACGTTCCCGGATTCTCGTTCTCGGGGACGAGCACCTTCCAGAATGATCTGGCTAAACAAGACGTTTCGGCGCCCTTCGCGGTGGCGATTGCGCTGTTTGCGACCAATCTCATGTGGTCAACCGTCGATCTGCTGTTCTCCGGCAAACTGCAGAAGTTTCCGAACCTTCAGATCTCGTTATCCGAAGGCGGTATCGGTTGGGTGCCTTACATTTTGGAGCGCACGGACTACGTGTGGGAGCGTCACCGCTACTACCAGCCGATCGATTTCGACGCGCGCCCTTCTGATCTGTTCCGTTCCCACTTCTGGGGCTGCTTTATCGATGATGAGCACGGATTGACCAACCGCCATGCGATCGGTGTTGATCGCATCACCTTGGAGATCGACTTCCCGCACTCGGATTCGAACTGGCCGAACTCGCGCAAGCGTGCGGCCGAAGTGCTTGCCACGGTGCCCGATGACGAATGTGCGCTCATCGTCGAGGACAACGCGCGGCGCATGCTCAACTTCCCAAGGACGGCCGAGCCGCAACCCGCCAATGTGTAACGGGAGAAGACAATGGGAGGCCGAATGAGGGTCGCGGTGGACCCGCAGCGATGTCGAGGACATGCACGCTGCTTGACGATAGCGCCCAACGCTTTCGAATTCCTCGACCTCGAAGATCGAGCGGTGGCGAGCCAAAACGGAATCGCGCTCGAGGACAAAGATTTGATCCGAAGAGCCGAACAGGAATGTCCCGAGCGAGCGATCAAGATCGACGACCTAAAGGACGCGTGATGACGACTATCGACTCAGGCACCGAGGCCGCCTCGACCGACCTCGACCACCATTCGGCGTACTTCCGAGAGAACAATTTCGCGATCTACTCTGAGTTTCGCGATCGTTGCCCGGTTTTGCATTCGACCGCATGGGATGGGTTCTGGCTGTTTCTCGGGTACGACGCGATCGTCGACGCCGCGCAGGACGCCGAGCTGTTCGGCAATGGTGTGGAGAAAGCGGTGCCGGGGCTGTCCCCGGATCCGTTGATTCCCATCGACATCGATCCGCCGCTGCACGGCGCATGCCGCCGTATCGTATTGCCGCGCTTTTCCCCGGGCGCTGCCCAGCGTTGGAGGCCGCGAATTCGCCAGTTAGCGGCGGAGTTGGTCGACGACTTCATCGAGACCGGCCGAGCCGACATCGTCCAACAGCTGACCACCCCACTGCCAGCGCGCTGGATCCTGCAGATGTTGGGTCTGGACGACAGCCGTTGGCCGGAATGGGTGGAGTGGATCCATTCCGCCATTCACGACCGCTCGCACGACCCCGAGCGGGCCAGCAATGGCGTCATGAATATTTACGGCGCCATCGTGACCGCGATGCAGCATCGGCGGACCAACGGTTTCGGCGACGACTTGATCAGTGTCATCCTGCAAGCCGAAGTCGATGGCGCGCCGCTCACCGAGGAGCAGCTGATCGGGTACATCTTCCTCCTGCTGCTTGCCGGTATGGACACGACGAGCGGACTGACCGGTAATGCGCTGGTTCGGCTCGAAGAAGATCCGGCATTGCGTCAGCAGTTGATTGACGATCCCGAGCTTCTCGATGCTGCGACCGAGGAGTTCCTCCGGCACGACACTCCCACGCAGGGGCTCTATCGAGTCGTCAAACGGGACTGCGAATTTCACGGTCACAAGCTGCGTGCGGGAGACCGCGTCATGTTGATGTTCGCCTCGGGCAACCGCGATCCGAAGGTGTTCGACAAGCCCGAGGAAATCGACCTGACCCGATCATCGAACCGCCACCTCGCGTTCAGCCTCGGCGCTCACCGTTGTCTCGGCTCCAACTTCGCCCGGGTGATGTTCCAGGAGATGATCTCCGAAATACTGGCCCGTCTGCCCGATTTCGCGATCGACGGCGAAATCGTGCGGTTCGAGGACGCTGGTGAGGTCTACGCTGTCCGCCATTTGCCCATCCGTTTCACGCCGGGTCCTCGTCTTAATTCCGGTTCGGGGCCATGAGATGTCACGAGTCGGTTTCTTCGGCGTCGGTCAAATGGGTGCGCCGATGGTGTCGCGGCTGCTCGATCGCGGTCAGCACGAAGTCGTACTCTATGCGCGCCGACCCGAGGTCTGCGAACCTCATGTCGCGCGTGGGGCTGGTTTGGCCGGTTCCCTCAAGGAGCTCGCGCGAGCCAGTGACGTGTTGATCGTATGTCTGTTCTCCGATCCGCAGCTGCGGGAGACCGCGTTCGGCGAGGATGGTTTCCTTGCTCATCTGCCCGACGGTGCGATCGTCGTTTCGCACACCACGGGTAGTCCGGCGCTCGTCGCTGACATCGCCCAGACAATGCCGCATGTTCGGGTGGTCGACGGGCCCATCAGTGGAGATTCGGAAGATATTTTTCAGGGCAGGCTCACGGTCCTGTTGGGCGGGGAACCTGACCCGGTCGATACTGCGCGCGACGTGGTGGGTGCTTACGCCGATCCCATCATTGCGACCGGTGCGCTGGGCAGCGCGCTGCTGGTCAAGCTGCTCAATAACCTTTTGTTCGCGGCAAATTCGCAACTGCTGGCGGGTACTGCTGCGGCCGGAGCAGCGTTGGGCTTGAACGAGCAGTCGTTACTCGCCGCGTTGAGCGCGTGTAGCGGCAGCAGCGCGGCCCTTCAGCGTGTGCGGCAAGTCGGCGGTCTTATTCCGTTCGAGGGCCGTGTGACGCCATATCTGCGCAAGGACGTCGCGACAGCGATCGCGCTGGCCGAGGAGATGGGTGTGTCGATCGACTTCGTGCGCGGTGTCGCGGAAAAAGGACCACTGTCCGTGACGTGATTCCGCCCGGGGTGTCGCCGATTCAGGCCGTCAACTGCTTAGCAAGTTCACGCTTCGCGACCTTGCCCAAACCGGTCAGGGGGAATTCATCGAGTATGTAAAGCCGCTCGGGCCACTTCTGCTTCATCAAGCCGCGGTCATCCAAAAACCGGCAGATCTCTTCGAGTGTGACATCGCGGTGCTGGGGTGATCGTTGGACGACCGCGCAGACGAGCTCGCCACGTACTTCGTCGGCAAGGCCGAGCACCGCGACGACATCGATGAGCGGGTGCGCGAGCAGCTCGTTCTCGATCTCGGCGGGAGCAATGTTCTCACCCTTTCGAATGATCAGATCCTTCATCCGACCGGTGATCACCAGCCGGCCGTCAGCCCGCAGGTATCCCGTGTCCCCGGTTCGGAGCCAGCCTTCCGGCGTGACAGATGAGGCCCATTGCTCACCGTCGACGTAGCCGGGTGTCAGGACATCGCCGCGCACTTCGACCTCTCCCGTCGGCGCGATACGGACTTCGGCGCCGGGAACGGGGCGACCCGCACTGTTCGACCGCTGCTCAAAGCTGTCCGAGGCCTGGCTGGCGGTAATAGCGGGGGCTTCAGTCATGCCGTAGCCGTGCAGTACGGGCACCCCGAGCACGAGTCTGATCTTCTCGTGCAGCTCTGGCGGACAGGGTGCACCGCCACCGATCAGCATGCGAAGCGTTGGAATGACGGGAGCATCACCACCTGAGGAGAGCTGTGCGGAGAGCAGCATCTGGTAGAACGCCGTACTTGAGCCAGTGAACGTCACTCGATTGGCTGCAAGCACTGCGGCGATGTCCGGCCCGACCCGCGGCAGCAACAGAACCGAGAACCTCCCGATAAGGGCGCACGAGACATAGAAGATGCCGCCAACGTGTGCGATGGGAAAGTTGATGGTCCCAACGTCGTCGGGCGCGGATCCCAGGCCGAGATACTTCACGTAGCCGCGCGCCGCGGTCAACAGCGACTTGTCGCTGTGTCGCACCCCTTTCGGGCGCCCGCTCGTTCCGGACGTGAAGAAGACCCATCGTGCGTAGTCCGAAGGGAAGTTCGCTGCGCCCTCCGATGGCTGGTCATCGGGCATGGTCCGAAGGACGTCGAGGAAATCGGAGGGCAGGCAAATCACGGGTGTATCCGATGGTGCGTTGTGCTGTGTGGTCTCGTCAACGATCAACACGTCGGCGCCGGCGATTTCGAGTGCGGCGGCTACCTCTCGCTGTCGGAACAAGTGCAGCACCGGGACCTGGACGGACACGCTTCGCGAGAGCGCCAACATCAGGACTGCGGCAGCGCAGTGACTGGGTAGCTGCCAAGCGACGGTCATGGTGCTATTGACGCCGTGTGCGGCCAACCAGCGTGCCGCTGCAGCAGACAGGTAGGACACCTCACCGATGGTCAGTCCCGCGCCGGTTGGTTCGAGCAGGAGGGGGCTGTCGGGGCGGTCCAGTGCACCAGCTTCAAGCTGTTCGACGACCGTGCGTGGGGCCATCTGTGCGTCCCTCCGTGGAGTAATCTACTTGATGACAGAATCTAGGATAGTAATGCCGCGTTCCGCACCAGGCACCGACGATCGCGCGAAATCAGATAAATAGTTATCTATTATGATTTATGCTAGAGCGTGCCGCCAGCCCAGCGAGAGGACATTTCCATGACGAGTTCGTCGGTTGCCGCATCGACACTCCCGTTCAATGCCGAAACCCGCTTGTACATCGATGGGAAGTTGCGGGACTCGCTGACCGGAGCGTCTGCCGAAAACATCAATCCAGCCACCGAAGAGGTGCTGGGCGTCGCCACCGACGCCGGCGCCGAGGATATGCAGTCGGCGATCGCCGCAGCGCGGCGTGCCTTCGACACGACCGACTGGTCGACCAATCACGAATTCCGTCAGCACTGCCTCATGCAGCTTCACGACGCCCTTCAGCAGGAGAAAGAGGACATCCGTGCCGAGCTGGTCGCCGAGGTCGGCGCGCCGCTCTCGTCGACATACCTTGCCCAGCTGGAGTGGCCGATCCCTGACGCCGTTCGGTGGCCCGCCCAGTACATCTCCGAGTTTCCATGGGAGCGGAAGCTTTCCGACGGTGCGCTACTGGGCGCGCCGTATCACCGCAAAGTGGTCAAAGAGGCGCTCGGCGTGGTGGGGGCCATCACGCCGTGGAACTTCCCGTTCGAGATCATCAGTAACAAGATTGCGCAGATACTTGCCACTGGCAACACCATGGTGCTCAAACCGGCCATGGAGACACCTTGGAGCGGGCTGCGATGGGGCCGTATCGTCGCGGAGCGCACCGACATCCCAGCGGGTGTGTTCAACGTCGTTCCGACGTCCGACAACGGCGTCGCCCAGCTGCTCGCCACCGACCCGCGCGTGGACATGGTTTCCTTCACCGGCTCGACGGCCGTCGGCAAGCTGCTTCAAAGATTGTCCGCTGACACCATGAAACGCACCTTGCTCGAGCTGGGAGGCAAGTCGGCGTACATGGTGCTAGACGACGCCGACATGGATACGGTCTTGCCGGGATGCATTGGTGCGCTGATGCATTCGGGTCAGGCCTGTGCGATGACTGGCAGGGTGCTCGTCCCCCGCGAGGTGTATGACCAGGCCGTGGAAGTTGCCACTGCGGCGTTCACGGCGGTTCCCGTCGGTGACCCTACCGATCCTGCGACATTCTGCGGCCCCTTGGTGTCGGCCAAGCAACGTGACCGCGTGTTGAATTACATCGATATCGGCCAGCAGCAAGGGGGGCGGGTGACAGTCGGCGGCGGCAAGCCGAAGGGACTCGATCGCGGCTACTTCGTAGCACCGACCGTTTTCGCCGATGTGGACGCGAGCCACCGCCTGTTTCAGGAGGAGATCTTCGGGCCGGTGATTACCGTGACGCCGTACGACAGAGGTGATGAGGGGCTCATCGAGCTGGCGAACAACTCGACCTACGGTCTATCGGGTGCAGTGATGGGTTCGCCCGACCGGGCGATGGCGGTGGCCCGGCGAATCCGCACCGGCAGCTTGATGCTCAACGGCGCCATGTTCTACGGCGCCGACGCACCGTTCGGCGGTTACAAGATGAGCGGCGTCGGTAGGCAAAACGGTCACGAAGGCTTCGAGCAGCATCTTCAGACCAAGTCGATTGGATACACCAGCGCATGACCGATGTGCTCAGCGGGATTCGCGTCGTCGAGCTCGCCGCGTGGACCTTCGTTCCGGCCGCTGGCGCTGTGCTCGCCGATTGGGGCGCCGACGTCATCAAGATCGAACATCCCGAGACCGGTGATCCGCAGCGCGGACTGATCAATTCGGGAATCGTCGCCGGAGCGGGCGGCGTCAACCACTTCATCGAACAGCCGAACCGCGGAAAGCGCAGCATCGGTCTGGACACTTCCAGTCCGGAGGGCCGCGAGGTGTTGATGAAGCTGATTGAGACAGCCGACGTGTTCCTCACCAACCTGCTGCCGGACTCTCGGCGACGCATGGGAATCGACGTGGACCAGGTCCGCGCGCGCAACCCCAAGATCATCTATGCCCGCGGCCATGGTTATGGCACGAAGGGGGAGGCGGCAAACCAAGGTGGTTTCGACCTGGCCGCGTATTGGGCGCGCGGAGGGATCGGTGAGGGCTACGCCGCCGGCAACGGGGCCTATCCGCCGCTTCAGCTGCCGGCGTTTGGTGACGTGTACGGCGGCCTGACAATCGCCGCAGGAATCGCCGGAGCGTTGGTGAAGCGCGAGCGGACGGGTGAACCGTCTATTGTCGACGTCTCTCTGCTCAGCGCCGCCATCTGGCAACTCGGACCCAACATCGTCGGCGCGGGCGTCACCGGTCAGGACGTTCCCAAGTTCTCGCTCGAGGAGATGCCCAACCCGGGTGTCAACCTCTATAAGACACGCGACGGCCGGTTCATCGCCTTTGTACTTCTTCAGGCCGACCGGTTCTGGTCTGATTTCTGTATGCGCCTAGGTCGCCCGGACTTGATTTCGGACGAGCGATTCGCTACTGCGCCCGTGCGTTTCGAGAATCGCAAGGAGTGCATCGCCGAGTTGCGGACAATCTTCGAAGCGGAAGATCTCGCGCATTGGGAGAAGTCCTTCGCCGGGTTCGAGGGAGTGTGGGACGTGATGCGCACCGCGCGCGAGATCCACGACGACCCCCAGGTGATTGCGAATGGTTATCTGCCCCGCACTACTGATACCAACGGCAACGAATTCGCGTTGGCAGGCAGCCCGGTCCAGTTCGACGAGACGCCGTTATCACTCAGGTGCGCACCAGAACACGGTGAGCACACCGATGCACTACTGGCCGAACTCGGATACGACGAAGACCAGATCATCGACTTCAAGATCAAGTCGGTCGTACTTTAGATGGTCGCGACTGTCGCCTCCTTGATCGACCTGCTTGACGTCCGATTCGTCGCAAGCGATTCCTACGTAGGGATCACG
>NZ_LZJG01000349.1:0-1787 GCF_001667785.1 Mycobacterium sp. E3247
GCGCTGCCCTACTACGAGGCGCTGGCACTGTTCAAACTCGCCATCATCCTCGAAGGCTCGCACGCCCGGCAGGTCAAATCCGGCGTCGATGCCGACCGCACAGACATGGGCCCGCGAGTGATTCGATTGCTTCATGGCGCAGCGGAATTTGCGCGCGGGCAACGGCTATGACCGAACCGCTGACCGATCGGCGACGGCGCCTGCTACGCGCCGACATCGGCCGTACCGCTATCGCGTTGTTCGCTGAGCGCGGTTTTGACACGGTTACTGTAGGCGACATCAGCGCCGCCGCTGGAATCTCCGAACGGACCTTCTTTCGGTACTTCGCATCCAAGGACGAAGTACTGCTGGACTACGAACGTCATGTGTGGGAGCGACTGATCCACGCGCTGGCTTCGCGCCCGGCCGACGAGGGTCCGGTCACCGCGCTACGGCAAGCCTTTTTGGCCACCTCCCACGTCGAACCAGCAGACCGTCTACGCGTCGTGCAACTGGGCCGCATTCTTGCCCAGGCACCGGAGTTGAATGCCCGCAGCCGCGGCCAGCGCCTGGTCAACGACGACGAGCTCGTCGCGCTGGTGGCGGGACGTTTCCCCAAGGGACACAAGGAGTCAACGATGCACGCGCGCATCGCCGTAACGGCGATGAACGCCGTCGCCGCCGCAGAGTTCGGCGCTTGGGTCCAAGGCGGCGGGCGGGGCGACCCGGCCGAGCGAATCCGGGCGGCACTGTCCCTGCTCGAGCAGGGAATCGGCAAGTTCGACGGAGGAGGAGACAACCAGTGACCAATCTCTTCGATCTGACCGGACGCACTGCACTTGTCACCGGCGCCACCCGCGGCATCGGCCGGGCGATCTGCGCGCAGCTGGCATCGTCGGGGGCGGACATCGTGGTAGTCAGCCGCAATTCTGAGGCATGCGAAAAGACCTCAGCCGAGATCGCCGCCACTGGTCGGCGCGCATTCTCGTTGCCCGCCAACGTCAACCGATGGGCCGAATGTGACCGCCTGGTTGACGAAGCCTACGCGGCCGTTGGGCGCATCGACATATTGGTCAATAACGCGGGATCGTCAGTGCGTTACGACAGTGTCGATGCGATCAGCGAAGAGCTCTTCGACAAGACCATTGCGCTGAACCTGAAGGGACCGTTCCGACTGACCGCCGCCATCGGCACCCGGATGGCGGCGGACGGCGGCGGCACCGTGGTCAACATCAGCACTATCTCCGCACACATGGGGGCCTCGCACGCCATCGTGTACGCCGCCGCCAAGGCGGGCCTCAACAATCTCACCAAGTCGTTCGCCCGGGCCTTCGCACCCAAAGTACGGGTCAACGCGGTCATGCCTGGCGCCGTCGACACCGACGTCATGAAGGCATGGCCGCAGACCGAACGCGACTTCGCGGCCAGCACCGCGCTACTCGGCCGAGTCGGTCAGCCAGACGAAATCTCGGGCGCAGTACTGTACCTCGCCTCCGATGCGGCCACGTTCACCACCGGACAAGTACTCGCTGTCGACGGCGGGCATCTCTGAGGAAGCAACAGCCATGCAATTAGACGGACGGTGTGCGGTGGTGACCGGCGGCGGTCACGGAATCGGGCGAGCGCTAGCAGAAGAACTCGCCGCGCGGGGCGCAAGGGTCGTCGTCGCCGACCTCAACGGCGAACGCGCGCAGAAGATCGCCACCCGCGTCGGAGGCATCGCCGTGCGCAGCGACGTCGCTTCACCAGATGACATCACAGCACTGGTTGCCCAGGCCGAGGACGCTTTCGGACGGGTGTCGGTGTTC
>NZ_LZJG01000350.1:0-789 GCF_001667785.1 Mycobacterium sp. E3247
TTGGAGGCCATCGTTGGGTCAAAACAGCTCCCCGCCTGCTGCGGTCGCCGTGGTGCCGGTCGCTTCGTAAGCCTTGACGACGTTGCGCCCGACGGTCCACCGGTGCACCTCATCGGGGCCGTCGACGATGCGGCTCATTCTCGCCTCTGAGAGCCAGGCCGCCAACGGCAGGTCGTGGGTGTAGCCCAAGGACCCGTGTATCTGCAACGCCGTGTCGATCACCTCGATCAGCATGTTGGCGATATAGGTTTTGGCCATCGAGTTCTCGATGCGCAGGTCGTGCCCGTGCTCCATTTTGTAGGCCAGGTGCAGGATCATCAGCCGGGTGACGTAAAGCTTCTCGGCGCAGTCGGAGAGCATCCACTGGATTCCCTGACGATCAGCCACCCGTTTGCCGAAGGTGACTCTTTCACATGCCCGCGCGGCCGCCATGTCAAGCGCTGCTTGGGCTTTCGCGATGCTCCACATGCCGTGCCGCAGCCGGCCGTAGCCGAGGCGATGCTGGCCCATGGCAAAGCCCTGTCCAAGTCCGCCGAGAATGTTCTCGTGGGGGACAACGAGGTCGTTGATGCGCACTTCGGCGTGGCCCATCTGGATTTCGCCCTGGTAGGTGGGGATATCGGATTCGCCCATGATAGGGATATTGCGGACGATATCGAAACCCGCGTTGGGCAGCTCCACCAAGAAGGTGGTGTATTGCCGATGACGAGGGGCGTCGGGATCGGTCTTGGCCATCACCAGTGCCAGCTGAGAAATGGACGCCCCTGAGGTGTACCACTTCTCGCCGTT
>NZ_LZJG01000351.1:0-664 GCF_001667785.1 Mycobacterium sp. E3247
GCAGATCGGCGGCGATCCACCGGCGATCCACGATGCCACGTCCTCGTCGGCGTCCGTGGTCAACTCCATGGTCAGCGCGCCGACAAAGGGCCGTCGGTCGCCCCATTTCTTCGCCCATTCGGCGGCCAGCCCGGGAAAGCAGACTTCGTCATAGGCCTGGATCTCGAGCGAGCCGCGTTCGGCGATCCGCCGGGGCGAGGGTTTCGTGGCCGCGGGCAGTCCGAGCTCGCGGCGCTGTGCGTTCTCCACTTGCTTCGTCGAGCGCCAAAACAACCACTCGACCGTTTTCATGCCGGAGCGAAACAGCGGCGCCGGCACGCGCGGAACGAGCTGGCCGTTGGCCCGCATCGGGAAGTGATGAAGTGTCGCCAGCGGAATGCGGTAGTAGTCGGCGACGTTGATCGCGAGGTCCTGGTAGAGCTGTCCGGTGAAGATCAAATCGGCGCCGGCACCGACCGACATCAGTGACGAGCTCATCAGCTGCCAGTTCCGCAGCACCGGCTCCCATGCGTCGCGCATCAACTTGATGGGCCCGCGCACGAAATTCTTCCAGAAGTCGCGGATGAACTCGTCGCTCCAGAAGTCGTGCATGTCGGGTCCGTAGCCGATGGCCGCCAGGCCTGCTTCCTGCGCGAGCTCAACAAGATTGGGCGGGACGGCCATG
>NZ_LZJG01000352.1:0-715 GCF_001667785.1 Mycobacterium sp. E3247
GGGATCTCGGTGGACAGCGCCACCGACGTGGCCAAGGACGCCGCCGACGTGGTGCTGCTGGAGAAGGACCTCGGTGTGTTGGCCACCGGGGTAGCAACGGGCAGAAGGATTTTCGCCAACACGATCAAGTACGTATTCATGGGCACATCAAGCAATTTCGGCAACACGTTCAGCGCCGCGGCGGCGTCGGCGTTTCTGCCGTTCCTGCCGATGCTGGCCAGCCAGCTCTTGCTGGGCAACCTGCTCTATGACGCCTCCCAACTGGCGATCCCCAGCGATCGGGTCGATGAGGAGCAGCAGAATGCGCCGTCGCACTGGAACGTCGCGTTCATCCGCAGGTTCATGCTGACGTTCGGCCCGATTAACTCGCTGTTCGACTTCTTGACCTTCGGATTCATGGTCGGCATCCTGCACGCTGGCGAAGTGGCGTTCCACACCGGCTGGTTCTTGGAAAACATTCTCACCCAGACGTTTATCGTGTTCGCGATCCGCACCCGCAGGGTGCCATTTCTGCGCAGCAGGCCCGGCGCTCTGCTTTCGGTCACGCTGATGTCAGTGGACGTGATCGGCATCGCGCTGACCGTCACGCCGCTTGGCCGCAAACTGGGCTTCACCCCGCTGCCATGGCAGTTCTTCGCCGTGCTGGGCGCGTTCGTCGCCAGCTACCTGGTGCTGGTGGAGCTGGCCAAGCTGCTCTTCTACAGCGAGCCGATGC
>NZ_LZJG01000353.1:0-4048 GCF_001667785.1 Mycobacterium sp. E3247
CGAACTGTTCACCGGTGGCGTCCGGCCGCGGGCTCACCCCGGTGACCAGCAGCGTGCCGTTGAGCAGTTCGTCGCGGGGCCCGCGCGGGAGGAACCGCTGGGCGAGGACCACCGCGAGAACGGCCACCAGCAGGATCAGCACACCGAATTCCCACACGCCGCCATGGTAGGACCGTGATAGGACTGCGTCATGAACCGGGACGATCTGATGTTGGCGCTGACGCTGGCCGACCGCGCGGACGCGCTGACCTCCGCCCGGTTCGGGGCGCTTGACCTGCGCGTCGACACCAAACCCGACCTGACCCCGGTCACCGACGCCGACCGCGCGGTGGAGACGGAGCTGCGGGGGGCGCTGGGGCGCGAACGCCCGCACGACAGCATCGTCGGCGAGGAGTTCGGCGGAACCACCACCTTCACCGGACGGCAGTGGATCATCGACCCCATCGACGGCACCAAGAACTTCGTGCGGGGGGTGCCGGTGTGGGCCAGCCTGATCGCGCTGCTCGAAGACGGTGTGCCCACCGTCGGCGTCGTCAGCGCGCCCGCACTGCAGCGTCGCTGGTGGGCTTCGCGCGGCCGGGGCGCCTTCGTCTCGGTGGACGGCGCACCGCCGCGCCGGCTGGCTGTTTCCTCTGTGGCCCAACTGGATTCGGCGAGTCTCTCGTTCTCCAGCCTGTCCGGCTGGGCTCAGCGCGGACTGCGCGAGCGCTTCATCGCGCTGACCGATGCGGTGTGGCGGGTGCGCGCCTTCGGGGACTTCCTGTCCTACTGCCTGCTGGCCGAAGGCGCCGTCGACATCGCCACCGAACCCGAGGTGTCGGTGTGGGATCTCGCCGCCCTCGACATCCTGGTGCGCGAGGCGGGCGGGAACCTGACCGGCCTCGACGGCGTCGCCGGACCGCACCGGGGCAGCGCACTGGCGACGAACGGGCCGCTGCACGCGCGCGTCCTCGGCAGCCTCGGCGGCCCTGTGAATTAGTTAACAAGTGTTCTCTGTGATCTTACTCCGGAGTAAGATAGGCTTATCCGCATTGCCCCAACAGCAGAGGCTGCCGACATGACCGACACTCGTTCCGGTTCACCACAAACGTCCAAATCCGCCCGCTCACGCAAGCGCAAAGACCGGCAGAGCGGGATCGGGCTGCAACCGCACAAGCGCACGGGCGTCGACATCGCCATCGCGCTGCTCACCCCGCTGATGGGGCAGGAGTTCCTGGACAAATACCAGCTGCGCGACCCGGTCAACCGCGGCCTGCAATACGGGACGAAGACGATCTTCTCCACGGCTGCCGCCGCGTCCCGGCAGTTCACGCGGCTGCAGAATCTGCGCGGCGGGCCGACCCGGCTCAAGTCGAGCGGCAAGGACTACTTCGACCTGACGCCCGACGACGACCAGAAGATGATCGTCGAGACGCTCACCGAATTCGCCGAGGAGGTGCTGCGCCCCGCGGCGCACGACGCCGACGAGGCGGCGACCTCCCCGCCCGACCTGATCGCCAAGGCCGCCGAGTTGGGCATCACCGCGATCAACATCCCCGAGGACTTCGACGGCATCGCCGCGCACCGCTCCAGCGTCACCAACGTGCTGGTGGCCGAGGCGCTGGCGTACGGCGACATGGGTCTCGCGTTGCCGATCCTGGCGCCCGGCGGAGTGGCCGCCGCGCTGACCCATTGGGGCAGCGCGGACCAGCAGGCCACCTACTTGCACGAGTTCGCCGGCGAGAACGTGCCGCAGGCCTGCGTCGCGATCGCCGAGCCGCAGCCGCTGTTCGACCCGACCCGCCTGACGACCACCGCGGTGCGCACCCCGAGCGGCTACCGCCTCGACGGCGTGAAGTCGTTGGTCCCGGCGGCGGCCGACGCGGAGCTGTTCATCGTCGGGGCACAACTCGACGGCAAGCCGGCCCTGTTCATCGTCGAGTCGTCGACGAAAGGCCTTACCGTCAGGGCGGATCCGAGCATGGGCATCCGCGCGGCCGCCCTGGGCCACGTCGAACTCTCCGGAGTGTCGGTGCCGTTGAGCGCGCGGCTCGGTGAGGACGAGGCAACCGATGACGACTACTCGGAGGCGATCGCGCTGGCCCGGCTGGGCTGGGCCGCGCTGGCGGTGGGCACCTCGCACGCGGTGCTCGACTACGTCGTCCCCTATGTCAAGGAGCGCGAGGCCTTCGGCGAGCCGATCGCGCACCGTCAGGCCGTCGCGTTCATGTGCGCCAACATCGCCATCGAGCTCGACGGGCTGCGGCTGATCACCTGGCGCGGCGCGGCCCGCGCCGAGCAGGGCCTGCCCTTCGTCCGCGAGGCGGCGCTGGCCAAGCGACTCGGCACCGACAAGGGCATGCAGATCGGCCTGGACGGCGTGCAGCTGCTCGGCGGCCACGGCTTCACCAAGGAACACCCCGTCGAGCGCTGGTATCGCGATCTGCGCGCCATCGGCGTGGCCGAGGGCGTCGTAGTCATCTAGGCGCCTCCCCCGATCCGGACTACCGAAAGACCAATCATGGCAATCAATCTGGAACTGCCCCGCAAGCTGCAAGCGGTCGTCGTCAAGACCCATCAGGGTGCCGCGGAGCTGATGCGGCCGATCGCCCGCAAGTACGACCTGAAGGAACACGCCTACCCCGTCGAACTCGACACCCTGTACAACCTGTTCGCGGGCGCCTCGGAGTCGATCGAATTCGCCGGGGCCGACAACCTGGGCGACGAAAACCAGGACAGGGACCAAAACCACAACGGCGCCAACATGGCGGCGCTGCTGCAAACCTTGGAGGCCTGCTGGGGCGACGTCGCGATGATGCTCTCGGTCCCCTATCAGGGTTTGGGCAACGCGGCCATCTCCGCCGTCGCCACCCCGGAGCAGCTCGAGCGCCTGGGCAAGGTGTGGGCGGCGATGGCCATCACGGAGCCGGGCTTCGGCTCCGACTCGGCGGCGGTGTCGACCACCGCCAAGCTGGACGGCGACGAATACGTGATCAACGGCGAGAAGATCTTCGTCACCGCCGGCTCGCGCGCCACCCACATCGTGGTGTGGGCCACGCTGGACAAGGCGGCGGGGCGGGCCGCGATCAAGTCGTTCATCGTGCCGCGGGAGCACCCCGGCGTCACCGTCGAACGGCTCGAGCACAAGCTCGGCATCAAGGGCTCCGACACCGCGGCGATCCGGTTCGACAACGTCCGCATTCCCAGGGAGAACCTGCTGGGCAACCCGGAAATCGAGGTGGGCAAGGGCTTTTCGGGGGTGATGGAGACCTTCGACAACACCCGGCCCATCGTGGCCGCCATGGCCATCGGGGTGGGCCGCGCCGCCCTGGAGGAGATCCGCAAGATCCTCACCGAGGCCGGGGTGGAGATCTCCTACGACAAACCGTCGCACGCCCAGAGCGCCCCGGCGGCCGAGTTCCTGCGGATGGAGGCCGACTGGGAGGCCGCCTACCTGCTGGCGCTGCGCGCGGCGTGGCAGGCCGACAACAAGATCCCCAACTCCAAAGAGGCCTCGATGAGCAAGGCCAAGGCCGGCCGCATGGCCAGCGACGTCACCCTCAAGAGCGTCGAATTGGCAGGCACGACCGGCTATTCCGAGCAATCGATGCTGGAGAAGTGGGCGCGGGACTCCAAGATCCTCGACATCTTCGAGGGCACCCAGCAGATCCAGCAGCTGGTGGTCGCCCGCCGCCTGCTGGGCCTGTCGTCCGCCGAACTCAAGTAGCCCCGGTCCGCGCCGCGCCGAACGTGTAACCACGGCGGAAAATCGGCGATTTCATCGCCCTGAGTGCACGTTCGGCGTAACTATCCGCCGAGCGCGTCCAGCCGCTCGCGGGTGTCCGCGTCGAGTTCGATGGACGCGACGTCGAGGTTCTCCTCCAGGTGGCGCACCGACGAGGTGCCCGGGATCAGCAGCACGTTGGGTGCCACGCCCAGCGTCCACGCCAACGCGACCTGCGCCGGCGTCCGCCCGAGCCGCTCGGCGACGTCGACCACTAGTTCGTGGGTGAGCACGGGGTTGGGCCGCACGAAGGCGGCCCCCAGCGGGAAGAACGGAACGAACGCG
>NZ_LZJG01000354.1:0-3244 GCF_001667785.1 Mycobacterium sp. E3247
GCCAGGGTGGGCGCCACTGTAGACGTCGCCGTGGGCACCCCCGGCGTGGTGCCGTGGCCGCCCCCCTGACCACCACCACACCCAACCGCCAACGCGACCACTCCAGCCCCGAGTGCCGAAACGATGAAACGAATCCTCATTTCGTCTCCTTGCTAAAAGGGGCGAAAGCCAATCTTGTTTGCTCGAAGAATATGAGCCCGGCTGGCAGCATGGATCGACTTTCCATCAACTTGCTGGCCGCCGTCACCAGTTCGCAATCGTCGTGGCCGGCATCCTCGGAAGGACCTGCAACACTCCACGGCTTCGCAGCTCTTCCCGTTACCGACGATCGAACGTCGCCGCCCGTTGTCACGGTCAGAGGCCTACGCTTCCCGGCCGGAACTGAAGGCGGGACTGTCCCGCTCGCCACTCACCCGCCGTCGTCGGCTGGCCGGGCCAACGCGCGTGCGACGGCCTTTTCCGCGAAGCGGTAGCCGACGATCTCGAAGCCGATCACCACGGCGATCGGCGCCGTCGTGACGACCAGGAGACATAGCCCCATCGCCATGCCCGACGACGCCAGCAGAACCGCCGCGGCCAGCAGGATCGCCACGAACAGCAGTACCGCCGCAAAGACCACATCGAGGCCGCGGACCAGGTATGCGTACAACGCGAAGATCGCGACGATGTAGAGGCCTACCGGCGCCCCCACCGCCAGCACCGTCTGCGCCGAGTCGAGCTTGGAGCGGTGGTCGAGGAAGTAGGCGGCCGCATTCAGACCTGCCCCGGTGGCGACGACCGTGCCGAAGATGACGATGTGGCCGTAACCGAAAGCCGGGGCCCGGTCCCGGTGGGCGTGCAGGATCGCTCCGGGCGGAAGCACGAAATACACCCACCACATGCCGAACGTCAGGCCGGTTCCCGCCAGCGCCACCAGCACCGCATCCACCGTCCAGCCTTGTACCGCAACCACTGCGGTCAGCGATGCGACGGTACCCAAAACGCCCTCGCCCAGCGCGATGATCGTCAGGAGGCCATAGCGCTCGGCGATGTGGTCAGCGTGCCAGGGGGTTCCGCCGCAGCGATTTTCGGCGATCCACGGCCCCAGCGTCTCGACGAACATCAGGGCGACGTAGATCGCCATCGTCGACGGAATCGAGATGTGCAGAAAGATCGAGGCAACCCATCCGCACTGTGCGGCAGAGATGGTGATCGCGTACGTCAGGCACGCCCGCCGCCGGGCTCGGTCCTGCCTCGCCGCACGTAACCACTGCAGCACCATCCCAATTCGCGTCACGACATAACCGGCGACCAGCACCCGGTTGTCGACGTGCCGCCCCTGCACGATCGAGGAGTACATCGGCGGGATGCCCATGGTGAGGACGACGACACCGACCATCTGCAGCATCGTGGTCAGGCGATAGCCCCAGTCATCGGTGTCGTACGCCGACGAGAACCAACTGAAGTTGACCCACGCCCAGCACACCGCGAACGTCGTGAACGTGAAGCCGACCAACCCGGCCCCAACGTGGTCGGCGGCGAGCTGGCGGGCGAACTCGGAGGCGGACACCCCGAAGGCGACGACGAAGGTCAGGTCGAACAACAGCTCAAGTGGCGTCGCGACGCGGGCGTGCTCATCCGGATCACGCCCGGTCATCCGGCGCAGGTGGTGCGCCAGGGAGTGGCCGGCAGGTCGTTGAGACTCGACTTCGGTCAAGGCTCTCACCTCCCTACGGGCCACACGGGTGCGACGACGGTCGCCGGTCGACGATAGCGCCCACCATGCGCAGCGTCAGCCGGAGCGGAACTGACGCCGATTTCTCGGTCGGCCGATGCGCCGCACCGTTGACCCTGGTCTACTACCACGCGTAGTATTCGGGCTATCCCACCGTGCACAAGGGGGTGCAACGTGAGGTGGAGTTTCGCCCAGATCGGGCTGCTGATCATTTGCGCTTTTCATGTCGCGCAGGCGGTGATCGGCTTCATCATGAATCCGAGCTTCGCGACCGGGCCGGGGGCGCCAACCGTGCAATTGCTCGGAATGGACTACAACGGCTGGCACGCCGTCGCCGGTCTCGCCCTCTTCGCTCCGGGCCTGGTGTTCGCCGTGCGCAAGTCGTGGGCCGTGCTATATCTGCTCCTCGCCGCGATAGCCGGTGCGCTGCCGGGCATTTGGGCGTTTTTCTCGCATCAGGTCGCCTTCGTCTTTACCTTTCCCAACAACGTCACCGACGGAATCGTGCATTTGGTGACCGCCACGGTGATGGTCGCGGTGGCGGGAGTGCAGATCGGGATGGACGGCGGGCTGCGAAACTCGCTCGCCGATCTCCGGAAAGCGCGTTAGCGTTTCATCGAGCTTGAAGCGGCAACGGCCGGCCGTATGGACTTCTGGCCATAATCACGTGACCTAGGTCCCTAGCCGCTATGTCACACATATTCGAAGCTCCGACACATGAAATACCTCATTACCTGCAAGGTTGGGGGCTTGCTCGCCATCACAGCGGTGCTGGCGAACACTGCATGCACCCATCGCGCACCGCCACCGCCGTCGCAAACAACCGGCTCACCAACGACTACGCAGACCACCACGCCAACGTCGTCAACCACGCCGACCACGACCGTCCCGCCCGGTCCGCATTCCGCGGCGGCCGACATCGATTTGCCACCCGGATCGGTTCTCACGAAGACACTCAACAATGTCGACAAGGCCGGGCAACCGATAACACAGGAGTTCTACTCCTACACGGTGCCCTACGACGTCGCCGTGGACTTCGTCGGAAAGCAGTTGTCCCAGAACCTATCCCCGAACGGATGGTATAAGGGCAAGCTTCGGCCATGCCATGGCCGCGTCGCTCCTGATCCTGCCCTGATCCCCCCTCCGTGGCACAACGAGAACTTGACGGAATGGCGGTGGTCCGACGGCAACAGGGCATTGAATGTCGACGTGACCAATCCCGAAAGCAAGGTCATCAAAGAGCCCACGATCTCCATCGCGGACCTGCCGCTCAGTTCGGCCGGGTCCTGCCTGTAGGCGACTTCGAGCGGGCGGCAATCGTTATCGCCCCGCCAGCGCTGCTCATACCGCTTCGATCAAGCAGTTACCGACTTCGCCCCTTCTGCGAGGAGACGAAATGAGGAGTCGTTTCACTGTTTCGGTGCTCGGGGCGGGTGTGGTCGCGTTGGCGGTTGGGTGTGGCGGCGGGCAGGGCGGCGGCCACAACGCCACCTCGGTCGCACCCTCGCCGACGCCCACGGTCGGGCCAAC
>NZ_LZJG01000355.1:0-596 GCF_001667785.1 Mycobacterium sp. E3247
AGGCTTATGACGAGGTTTGCTTTCCCGGCCTGGCGGCCGAATGGGCGAAATGGGATGGCCTCCGGCCATTTGTCGGCCCCCTGACGATGGAATTGACCACCAGCGCCGACGACGACGTGGCGTCGTGGATAGCCGCGGGAACGCCGCCGATTTGCTTTGGATTCGGCAGCATGCCGGTGGAATCCCCGATCGACACGGTCGAAATGATCGGTGCGGCCTGCGCGGAATTGGGCGAACGCGCGCTGATTTGCGCCGGTTGGAGCGATTTCAGCGACGTGCCACTTCCCGAGCACGTCAAGGTGGTGGGCGCGGTGAATTATGCGGCCGTCTTTCCCGCTTGCCGGGCGGTGGTGCACCACAGCGGCGCGGGCACCACTGCCGCGGGCCTGCGCGCCGGAGTACCCACCTTGAGCCTTTGGAGCATGAGCGATCAGAAGATCTGGGCGGGCCAGGTGGATCGGCTGAAAGTCGGTGTCGCCCGCCCGTTTTCCCAAACCACGCGCGAGTCGCTGGTGGCCGACCTGCGCCAGATCCTCTCCCCCGACTACGTCTCCCGCGCCCGCGAGCTGGCCGCCCGGATGACGAAGCCGGCTGGT
>NZ_LZJG01000356.1:0-10655 GCF_001667785.1 Mycobacterium sp. E3247
AAACCTCCACCGGCTTCGCCGCCGGCTTGGCCGCCAACGCCGCCTTGCCATCCGGCGTCACCGCCGAGACCGAAACCCCCACCGGCTTCACCGCCGGCTTGGCCGCCAAATCCGCCCCCGATGCCCGCGCCCGCTTCGCCACCGACACCGAAGCCACCACCGGCCTCGCCGCCAAAGCCACCACCGACACCAAAGCCACCGCCGGCTTCACCGCCAAAACCCCCACCGACGCCGTAGCCGACCTGAGCGCCCAGCCCCACCGCATCGGACAACTCCGCGCCGCCACCCAAGCCGGCACCGACGTCGGCGCCGAGCCCAGCAGCAGCCTCACCGCCAGCCGCCGCAGAAACGTTTGAAGCCGCCGCGAGACCGAACTGACTGGCCACCGCTTGCTGTAGACCAACGATGGGGTCGCCGCCGCCTAGTTCCAGCCCCGGCGCCGCGCTGGCCGCCGCGGAGGAGACCTGGGCGGGGGACACGTCAGCAAACCCGGCGTCATTCAGCGCCTGCTGCGGAGAGGCAGCGAAAGCCCTTGCGGCGTCTTCGCTGCGGAACAGGTCAAGGATGTAGTCGATCAGAGAGCTCACGTCAGTGCCTTTCGATGTGTGACTCGTTTGAGCCGTTGCCGGTGCTACGCCGACGTTCCGACACTCAAGCTAGGCGCTTGGTTCCAGGCCGGTAACGGGGCCGAATCCCCCAGTCGTTTGCGCCCTTGCCGGGATCACTCAGCCCATGCCGTTAGGGGATTAGGGGGGTGGTTAGGGACAAGGTGGAGCTTGGTCGGATAACCCCCCATCGACAGCATTTCCCCACTTCAGGACCATAACGGCCGACAATTGCGGTCGTCGCCCAAGTCGATAACGAATCGAAATCACCCGAAGTGTGGGTCGAATCCGAATCCGTGATGATCATTGTCGGCGGTGTGGCTGTCGGCGACGGAGTGATCCCATACTCCCTGGCCGTCCATCCCGAATCCGCCGTCGTGGACTAACTGATCAGGCATTTCGTCGGGCGCAGCGATCGTCGCCGATGGGTCATGCAGCTCGACTGGCGCTGGATGCGGATCTGTCCCGGCCCCGGGCGCTTCGCCGCCGACAGCGGGCGGGTGATCGATGACGTGGCCGGTCAGGCCGTGCCCCTCGGCTGGCCCCGAATCTTGGACCGGCGCATGCGCCGGGAACGCGTCGAACGCGGCCGTGGCCGCACCGCTCGCCCACACATTGCCGTGCTCGGTGGCGCCGCCGGTGCCGCCTATACCGGCGGGAGTGGACATCGATAGCGAATCCGACACCATCGGGATCAAATGATTCACATCGGCGCTGGTGACGCCCGTCAGGTGAGCCTCGGCAATCGCTTGCGCGGGATCTGCCGCATAGCGCGCGGCGGCTTGCGGGTCGCGTACGAGTGACATCACAAAGTCAAGCAATGCATTTGCCATGACACGCCTCCAGCGTGTGCTCCGTCACCGTCAACTTCTGCCCACCACCAACACCCAGCCGTTTCCCGGAATGCTAGCCGCCGAAGGCGCCGCCGTGATCGGTGTGCGCCCACCCTGCCCGGGCGCTGCGTTAGGGGATGCCCTGTTAGGGGATCACGGAGCCTACGGGGATTATCATGACCGGCGCGGCGGGGGAACGCTAAGGTGGGCAGCGGCCGCCGACGCCAGTAACCCAGATCGACGCAGGGACGTGCACCATGGGCAACTCGCTTGGGTCGGCGCACCTGGTCTGCCGCCCACCCGAGAACCACCTGCTCGACACGGCCACGGACGCGAGGGCGATCATCGACCACCGATCGCCCACCCGCGCCACACCCAGGTAGTGCCCAACATGGCCACTCCGGACATCACGGCCTCCGCCGAGGTCTCACCCGACGCGCGTCGCATCATCAATGCGCTGGCGGACGGTGCGCCAACCTCGGTCAAGGTTCTGGTCAGCGGGGGGATCGGCACCGGGAAGACCACCGTCCTCGCCGCCGTTCGGGACGCCTTGCGCGGTGCCGGGATGACGGTGCTGACGCGCCCCCCACGCGACGGGGACCGACCCGACGCGGCGGTGGTCGTCGATGACGCGCAACTGTTGACCGACGCCGAGCTGCTGGCGCTCGTTGAGCGCATCGCTGACCCCGCGGCGACGGTCGTGGTAGCCGCCGAACCGTGCGAGCAGCACACCACGCTGCGGACGCTGGCCGCAGCCCTCGAACGGGAGGGCCCGCGCCTATCGTTGGGTCCACTGACGGTCGCCGACCACCTTGTGGACAGCACCGCGGGGCTGCCGTTTTTGGTGCGAGCGGTGACCGAGACCGCGCAGGAGCCGTTGCAGGCGGCCAAGTTTGCGTTGATCGACCGGCTGCGCCGCCTCGACGAGTCGACGTTGGACACACTGCTCATCGCGTCGTTGAGCCCCGGTTTGGGCGCCGCCGATGTTGCTGCGGCACTGGACATCTCGACCACCGAAGGGCTGCTGCTTGTCGACCGGGCGCGCGCCAGCGGGCTGATCGAGCCGTCGCACAGCCCGGGCTTCATCCGGTCGGTGCACGACGCGGTTGCCCAGCTCGTCGGCAACGCGCATCACCACCAAGTCGAGATAGCAATTTTGCGTTCCCAGCTTGCCATGTCCACGTTGACATCGGACCTCGCGCTGCGCCTCGCCGAACACGGACTGCGAGACGTTGATCTGGCGAGCTTCCTGCGCCGCGCGGCGACCGAGGCACGCGAGTCCGGCCGGGCCGCGCGGCTGTACCGGGCGGCGGTCGGCGCCGGCGCCGAAGGGCTGTCGCGCCGGCTGGCCGACGCGCTGGCCCTGACCGGAGACTGCGCGGGGGCCGCGGCCTTGGCCGATGACCTGCTGCGTTCGGCCGATGTTGCCGAACGCGCCGCTGCGGTGCGGGTGGCGGCCAGCGTCGCCGCCCACGACGGTCATGCGGGGCAGGCGGCCGAGTTGTTCGGCTGGCTGGGGCCTTACCCGGACGCGGTGGTCAGCGCCGCCGGCGCGATCACACTGGCCGCGACGGGAGACCTCACGGCGGCGCGGGCGGGACTGCGGGTCGCGGGACAGGGGCCGCCCACGGCTGCCGCCCGCGCCGCCCGCGGCCTCGCCGAAGGCCTGCTGATGAGTATGGAAGAGCCGTACGCGGTCGCGGTGGCGAAGCTTGGCCAGGCGATCGCCGTGGGCGGATCGATGGGTGAAGTCATCCCCGATAGCCCGGCCGCCTTGGTCACGCTGGCCGCGCTGCACGGCGGCGATCCGGTGCGGGCGCGCAGCATCATCGGTCGCGCGGTGCGCAGCGGCGGTGACACGCTCTTCGAGCGTCGGCACCGGCTGCTGCTCGGCTGGACGAAGATGTGCGACGGCCAGCTCGCCGCGGCCGGCGCCGACGCCGACGCCGCCTGCTCGGGTGCGGCCGCCGACCTGCATCGGCGCGACGCGCTGTGGGCGGCGACGCTACGCACCGCGATCGCGCGTCGCAACGGCGACACCGGCGCGCTGCAGAAGCATTGGTATGCGGCGATGGAGGTGCTCGCCGAGTACTCCATCGACTTGTTCACCCTGCTGCCGTTGGGCGAATTGTGGGTCGCCGCGGCAAGGATGCGTCAGGTGGCCCGGCTGCGCCACACCCTTGATCTGGCATTCGGATTGTTGGACTCGCTGGGCAACCCGGTCTTGTGGTCGGTGCCGCTGCACTGGGCGGGGGTGCACGCCGGAATCTTGACCGGTTCACCGGAATCCGTGGCCCCGCACGGGCGGGCCCTGACCGCGGCTGCCTCCCAGAGCGCCTTCGCCCAAGCGCTCGCGGGTGCCGGTCGTACCTGGCTGCGGGTGCTTGCCGACCAGGTCGACGCCGACGAGGTGACGATGGCCGCCCGCTCCCTGGCCCAGTTCGGGTTGACCTGGGATGCCACCCGCCTTGCCGGTCAAGCCGCGCTGCAGACGCCGGATGCCCGAGTATCGGGCGACATGTTGCAGGTCGCCCGTGATCTCAAGCTGGTCGCCGCGGTGGAGGAGACACCCGATGACGAGCCCGGGTCTGACGCCCCGAAAGCGGCCCGCCAGCCGCCGTCGGCGTCGCCGTTATCCGCGCGGGAGCGCGAAGTCGCCGAGCTGCTCCTCCTGGGCTTGCCGTACCGCGACATCGGCCGTCAGCTGTTCATCTCGGCCAAGACCGTCGAGCACCATGTGGCGCGGATCCGTCGCCGGCTCGGCGCCGGCTCTCGTTCCGAGATGTTGTCGATGCTGCGCGCAATATTGGCTTCGTAGCATTGCATTGCCGGTGCCGACGACGGTTGGGCGGGCCTCGGGTACGGGCGATTGATGTGGAGCCGATGACGGGAATCGAACCCGCGTATTCAGCTTGGGAAGCTGATGTTCTGCCATTGAACTACATCGGCGGTGTCGGCATCGAAGATTAGCATCGAACAGCGGATCCGTCGGGCGAGTGGTGCGGCCGAACGCCAACGGCCCAGCGCCGGTCCGGCAGGGGGGCAAATGCACGCCGGCGAGGAATGGCTCACCACGGGCAAATTCCCGAACCGATGTTTATTCTTTCGTGATCTTGTCGTAATGTGCCTGGGGTGGGTCGGCACAGATTAGCCAAGAAGCGGCGCAAATCGCCGCTGCTCCTGGCAGCGGCGCTGGCCCCCGCGGCGGCGTTCTTCGCGGCGGCCGGTGATGCCGGCCCATTCGTCCCCCGGCACGACCCCATACCCGTTATCGGCGACGGTGCGCCGTGCTGCCCGGAAATCTTCGCGGCAAAACCGGTGGCGATTGTGCTCGCGTCGGACGTGTCCCGCGGCGAAGGCGCGGCTGAGCCCGTCGCCGCGTCGAGATACCACACCAGGTCGCGGTTCTTGCCCGCCGGGCTCGCACCGGAACAGGGCCTGCAGGTCAGGACGATCCAGGTCTCCCGCAGCATCAGCGCCAAATTCCCGCAGATCCACGAGATCGGCGGGGTGCGGCCGGATCCGCTGCCCTGGCATCCCCTCGGTCTGGCGCTCGACGTGATGATCCCGAACCCGCAGAGCGCCGACGGCATCGCCCTGGGCGACGAGATCGTCGCCTACGTGATGAGGAACGCGCGTCGCTTCGGGATCCAGGACGCGATCTGGCGCGGTGTCTACTACACGCCGGGCGGGGCGCAACCGAGCCGGCTCGGCCACTACGACCACGTCCACGTCACGACCACCGGCGGCGGATATCCCAAGGGTGGGGAGATGTATCTCGCCGACTGACCGCTCCGCGGTGAGCAGCGGTTAGGCTCGTCGCGTGCTGCTCTCCGATCGCGACCTCAGGGCCGAAATCACCGCCGGCCGGTTGGGCATCGACCCCTACGACGACGCCTTGGTGCAGCCGTCCAGCATCGACGTCCGCCTGGACTGCATGTTCCGGGTGTTCAACAACACCCGCTACACCCACATCGACCCGGCCAAGCAGCAGGACGAGCTCACGACGCTGGTCGAACCCGTCGACGGCGAGCCGTTCGTCCTGCACCCGGGGGAGTTCGTGCTGGGCTCCACGCTCGAGCTGTTCACCCTGCCCGAGGACCTCGCGGGGCGGCTGGAGGGCAAGTCGTCGCTGGGCCGGCTCGGGCTGCTCACGCACTCGACCGCCGGGTTCATCGACCCCGGCTTCAGCGGCCACATCACGCTGGAGCTGTCCAACGTCGCGAACCTGCCGATCACCCTGTGGCCGGGCATGAAGATCGGCCAACTCTGCATCCTGCGGTTGACCAGTCCGGCCGAACATCCTTACGGCAGTTCGCAAGTAGGTTCGAAGTACCAGGGCCAGCGGGGACCGACGCCGTCGCGCTCCTATCAGAACTTCATAAGGTCTACATAGGTTCTGCGGGGGGCCTCCGCCCCGGTTCTGCGCGATACTTAGTTAGCCATGGTTTTTTCCTCCGCCTAGCCGTGGTTCGTCTCGCAATACCTTTGGAGGGGTTTGTCTTGGATATCGTGCTCGGGGTGTCGATGGCACCGGCATCGATCCAAATGGTGGTCCTGGAAGGCGAATACGCAGACGGTGCCACGGTGGAAGAGGACGTGTTCGACGTCGCGGCCGCCGCCGGGGCGGCCACCGCGAGCGCGCCCGACCAGGTGCTCGCCGCCATCCTGGGCACCCGCGAGGGTGCGGCCGACGCCGGGCTGGAGGTGTCGTCCATCGGTGTGACGTGGACCGACCAGCTCGAGGCGGCGGCGTTGCGCGACGCGCTGGCCGCCCACCGGGTCGAGAACGTCATGTTGGTATCGGCCTTTCTCGCCGCGACGGCGTTGGCCCAAAATGTCGGCGGCGCAATGGGTTACGAGCGAACCGCGGTGATGTTCGTCGAGTCCGACACCGCGACGCTGGCGGTGGTCGAAACCTCCGACGGATCCATTCCCGACGTCTACAAGCAACCGCTCTACGCCGAGTCCTACGACCAGGCCGCCGCGCAACTCGCCGGCATGATCGCGGGGCTGGAGAAGCTGGAAGCGTCGCCGGACGGCGTGCTGGTGGTGGGCTCGGGCGTCGACATCGCCCCGCTGCAGCCGGCCCTGCAGACGGCGACCTCGCTCCCGGTGAGCATGCCCGAGGAGCCGGAGACGGCGCTGGCCCGCGGCGCCGCCCTGGCGTCGGCCAACGCGCCGCTGTTCGCGTCGTCGACCGCCGCGCTGGCCTACGCCCAGGACCCGGGCACCGGCGCCGTCGACCAGCATTCGCTGCCCGAATACCTTTACGTGCCCTTCGGGCCGGAAGCGGGCGACGACGAGCTCGCCTACAGTGCGGTGCCCGACGAGGACTCCGACTCGCCGACCGTCGTGATCGAAAAGCTCTTCATGCCCGAGGAGAGCCAACCGCGGCGCAGGCCGGCGCTGCTGATCGGCAGCGGGTTGGCGGTCGCCGGCATCAGCGCTGTGCTGGCGCTCGAGATCGCGCTGGCGATCGGCATCCGCACCACCGGCACCGTCGCCTTGCAGCCCACTCCCGGTCAGCACCTCATCGTTCCGACGCAGGAGCCGCCGGCGCCCGCACCCGTCGAGGCGTCGGCCCCGGCGCAGCGGATCAATCCGCCGGTGCCGATGGCGGCGCCCATCCCGATGGGTCCGCCGGTGGCCGCGCCGCTGCCTGCGCCCCTGCCCGCCGCGCCTCCCATTCCCGCGGCCCCGGTCCCCGCTCCGGCCGCTCCGGTGGTGCCGGTGCCCATCGTGGTCCCGCCGATCGCGCCGGTGATACTGCCGCCGGTCCACGTCGCGGTGCCCAACCCGATCGTGAGCCCGCCGGTCATCCAGGTGCCGCCGCCGCGCGTGTCGCCTCCACAGCCGGTGCTGCCCCAACCTCCGGTGCACGTCCCCGAGCCGCCACAGGTCGGCGGCACGGTGCCGCAGTCACCCCCGCACCAGGTGCCTCCGGGGCAGGGCTCATCGCCACCCCCCGAGCACTCCGGCGGCTCCACCGGTGGGCACGTCCCGCCGCCCGACTCAGGCTCGGGCGGCTCGACCGGCGGGCATGTCCCGACGCCCGGTTCGGGCACGGGTGGCGCCACCGGTGGGCATGAACCGCCGCCGGGCTCGGGCCCCGGCGGTCTCGGTGGCGGGCACGTGACTCCGCCAGGGGAGGGCGGTCTCGGTGGTGGGCACGAACCGCCGCCGGGCTCGGGCCCCGGCGGACTCGGCGGTCTCGGTGGTGGGCATGTGTCGCCCCCGGGCTCTGCTCCGGGCGGCCTCGGCGGCGGGCACCTCCCGTCTCCGGGTTCCGGCGGCGGTGTGCCCTCCGGCCCCGGTGGTCTGTTCGGCGGCGGCCATGGCGGCGGACCCGTCGGCGGTGGCGGCGGCATCGGCGCCCCGGGCGGTGGGGGCGGTCTCGGCGGCTTCGGCGGCGGCCACAGCAGCGGCGGCGTGGGTGGTGGCGGCGGCCTGGGTGGTGGTGGCGGCTTCGGCGGCGGCGGTGGTGGCTTCGGTGGTGGCCACGCCGGCGGCGGTGGCGGCGGCCACAAGTAGCCCGCGATCAACGAATGTCACTCGCGCGGCTGCCGGAGGCACTCAACTTCGCGCGCTAGTGTGGCGAATTGGGGTGGGGCGCGGCCGGATCGCTGCCAACGCATCCGGCCGAATCTGAGAGCGACGAAGCCCCACGCGGGTTTCCCCCGCACGGCAATCGATTGGACGACTTGGAGGAGCGGTGGACGTCGTACTTGGCGTGTCTATGGCGCCTGCGACGGTCCGCATGGTGCTGGTGGAAGGCGAAGCCGCCGGTGGGGTGACCGTCGATCAGGACGGCTTCCCCCTCGCCGATCAGACGACCGCGGCCGCCGCGGCGGATCGCGTGGTCGCCGCGATTCTCGGCACCCGCGAGAGCGCGGCCCAGGGCGGCTATCGGCTGAAATCGAGCGGAGTGGCCTGGACCCATCCTTCCGAGGCCGCAGCGCTGCGAAACACGTTGGCGGAACGCAAGATCGAGAACGTCATGCTGGTGTCGTCGGTCATGGCCGCCGCGGCGCTTGCTCAGGCGGCGGGCAGCGCGACCAATTGCGCGCGCACCGCGCTGCTGTACGTGGAGCCCAGCACCGCGACGCTGGCCGTCGTCGACACCGCCGACGGTTCGGTCGCCGACGTGCGCCGGCATCCGCTGCCCGGCAGCGACGAAGCGGCGCTGGCGAAGCTGGCCGCGATGGTCTCGGGCGCCGAAGCGATGCGGGCGCGCCCGGACGGGCTGTTCCTCGTGGGCTCGGACGTCGACATCCCGTACATCAAGCCGGCGCTCGAGGCGGCGACCTCGCTGTCGGTGACCACGCCCGAGGAACCCGAGATGGCGCTGGCGCGGGGCGCCTCGTTGGCGGCGGCCAACGCCCGGCTGGGCGCGCCGTCGACGATCGCGATGCCCTACGCCGGAGATCCCTCGGCGAACGACAGCGAGCTGGCCTACAGCGCCGAACCGGACAGCGGGAAGGCCCGGGTGCCCGGCGCCGATCGCGAGTCAGCCTCCGGCGAACACCAGAGCCGCAGGTCGGTGCTGGCCGTCGTCGCGGCCACCCTGGTGTTCGTCGGCGGCGTGGTCGCCCTGGCCATCGCCCTGGCCGTCGACATCCGGCCGCACGCGCACCAGCGCCCCGACATCACACAGAACGTGGTCGCCCCGGCCAATCCGGGGCCCCCGCCGCCACCGGCGGTCCCACCGCCACCGCCGCCGGCATCGGCCCCGGCGGCGCCGCCCCCCGCCCCGGCATCGCCCCAGCCGGGGCCCGGCCCGTCCCACGGCGACCAGTGGGACGACTGGCTGCATCGTCACCTGGGGCAGCACGGCATCCCGGTCCCCTAGCCGTAACGCCGCAAAACCGAAGGCGCCGAGCGCGCGTAAAATCGGCACACGAGGGGAACATAGGGTGGGGACTCAGTGACCTCTGGCGTATTCGCGGGGTGCGGCGGCCACGTCCTCATCATCAGGGCTAGCAATCGAACCTTGGAGGAGCTTTGGACACCGTGCTTGGCGTGTCAATGGCGCCGACGGCAGTCCGGATGGTGCTGGTCGAAGGCCAAAATGGCGAAGGCGCCACCGTCGACGAAGACAATTTCGACGTCCCGCCCGAAGACGACGCCGCAACGCTCAGCGCGGCCAACCAGGTAGTCTCGGCGATCCTGGGCACCCGCCAGGGTGCGGCCGAAGGCGGCTATCAGCTGGCGTCGACCGGTGTCACCTTCACCGACCCGATCGAGGCCGCCGCCCTGCGCGATGCGCTGGCGGCCCACAAGGTCGAGAACGTGATGTTGGTCTCGGCTTTCCTGGCCGCGGCCGCCCTGGCGCAAGCGGTCGGCAGTCAGACCAACTACGCGCAGACGGCGCTGCTCTACATCGAGCCCGACACGGCCACCCTGGCCGTCGTCAACAGCGCCGACGGGTCGATCGCCGACGTGCGCCGGCAGCCGCTCCCGGCCGATGACGAGGCTGCCGTGGCCCAGCTGGCCACGATGGTGTCGGGCGTCGAGTCGCTCGAGACGCGCCCGGACGGCGTGTTCGTCGTCGGGTCCGGCATCGACATCCCCCTGATCAAACCCGCGCTGGAGGCGGCGACCTCGCTGCCGTTGTCGGCCCCCGAGGAGCCCGAAACGGCGCTCGCCCGGGGCGCGGCGCTGGCCTCGGCGCATGCCCCGCTGTTCTCGTCGTCCACCGCGGCGCTGGCCTACGCGCAAGACCCGGGCACCGGCGCCATGAACCCGTTCGCGGTGGCGCCCGGCTACTTCGAGACCCCGGGAACCCTGGGCCGGGACGCGCTCGCCTACAGCGCCGTGCCCGACGAAATGGACGACCTGTACACCGGCGCGCACACCGGCGCCACCGCGCTCGTCGACGCCGGTTATCCCGAGCGCAGCTCGTTCCGCCTGGTGGGCGGCATCGTGGCGGGCGTGTTCGTCATCGGTGTGGTGGCGCTCGTCGTCTCGTTGGCGATCGCCATCCGGCCCACGGCCAACGTCCGGCCCAGCCCGAACCAGAACGTGGTCGTCGCGCCCACCCGGCCGGCCCCGGCACCGGCGGCTCCCGCGCCGGCCGAGGCCCCGGCACCGGCGGCGCCCGCTCCGGCACCGGCTCCCGAAGCTCCCGCTCCGCCCCCCGCGGCGGATCGCTAGGCTGTCCGGCCATGACGAGCATGTGGGGTGCCCCGGTCCATCGCCGCTGGCGTGGATCGAA